>NZ_JBHNYX010000004.1:0-182061 GCF_054960505.1 Alteromonas sp. G4i13
GATAAGTGCTAACCGACGACATAGCACTTTTGAAAAAGTAGTGCCCTCGTAACGACATTAGCGACATATGAGTTAATTATACTAATTGTGAATAGCGCGACACCTATTTGAAAACTATCTTCAAGATTACCACAGGTAGAAGAAGTCATAGGAAAGAGGTGAACATGCTTTTAAAACCAAAACACATCGCGTTATTGTTCACGCTGGCAATTGCAGTATCTGCAATGGGATAAGCACGAAGGCGTTTCAACATGGAAACGCCCTTCGAAAGCGCTCGTCAGTAGTAGTTTTTCTTACTAAACGTAACGTAGGATTCCGTTAGGTTAACGTTTAAAAAACTCAAAGCTTAGCGGGTACACCCACAACTCCCCTTTGTTCGCTTTGACTGCTGCCACGATAGCAAAGACGATGTTCATTAATCCAAGAGCGATGAAGCCTAGGGCTCCTATGATAATCAGCGTCAAGACAAAACAAATAACAGAGTAAATGAGCAAGCTTATTAACCAATTCGCTGTCACCCTGCCGTGCTGATTGATGTCTTCATTTTGATCTTTGTGAGCAATCCATAGCACAATAGGCAATATGATACCTAAGCCAGGTATAATGAAACTGGATAACTGAGAAACATGAATGAGTGTACAGTAGCTTCGAGCGTTCAAGCCCCAGTAGAGTGGTTCTTCCGTTGACATTACTATTCCTTAAAATCTACACAGGTTTAATTTGATAGATGTAAGCATCTATCGCCGTACCGGAGCCTAATGTACCAGAAACATCAACATGTTCGTATTGTTCGCCCCAAAATTCATCTGGCTTTAATTAAATTTCTCAAACCTTCGAATATCCAGACCACACCTCAACGTTCGTGTTATCAAAAACGTAATACCAGTCCGCATAGTTAATTACCCACTCAGCGAGATTTAAAATGTTCCTAATCGCGGCGTGTTACCCTAGGCATAGCGGTTCTACATCAAGGCAACACAACAAAGAGTACGAACATTTTATAAGGCGAGAGGTGAAATTATCGCTGATTAAAATGGAGGGACTTTCAAATTTGTTTTACAAAAGCAACATAGCGTTACACAATGCTAGAGCATGTCTATGTGAACGTCGATTCACGTAAAAAACACAATAATTAAAGGACAAAGTATGCTCAATCACAAACGTACTCTGATAGCAGCATTGGTAAGCGTTTCGCTTATGGGGTGTGGCGAAAGTACAACACAGACAGAAACTAAACCACAACTCACTGCACAAGACGCCAAGCAGTTTTTAACACAGGCGCAAAATGATATTGCAAAAATGCAAGTTCCTGCCGCGCACGCCGAGTGGAGCTACGCCACGAATATCAATTTCGATACAGCAGCAGTCAGTGCTTACTTTAATGAAGTGCTTTCTACCAAGGTTGCAAAGTTAGCTAAAGAAGCGGCGAAATTTAACGATGTAGACGTAGATGCCGACACCCGCAGACAGCTTGATCTACTAAAAAATAGTTTAACAATGCCGCCGCCGGCAGATGCGGAAAAAGCAGAGCGGCTTGCAAAAATTGGTTCTGACTTAAGTGCCATGTACGGCTCTGGTGAGTATTGCAGCGAAGATGGTACGTGCAAAAGCTTGGTTGAAATGAGCTCTGAAATGGCCACCCTACGCGATGCTGACAAGCTACTAGAATATTGGACAGGCTGGCGTGAAGTATCTAAACCAATGGCAGGACTCTATGCAGAACAAGTATCGCTTGCCAATGAAGGCGCTGAAGAGCTAGGTTTTGAAAACGTCAGCGCCTTGTGGCGTGGAAAGTACGATATGCCAGCAGATGAATTTCCCAAGGAATTGGATCGCTTATGGACGCAAGTAGAGCCTTTCTACGAGTCACTACATTGCCATGTGCGCGCTAAGCTAGGTGAACACTATGGCGAAGACGTAGTACCTCAAGACAAACCGATCCCAGCCCATTTATTAGGTAACATGTGGGCACAGTCGTGGGGGAATATTTACGATATCGTTAAACCTCAGCAAGAAATGAAAGTTCCTGATGTTACAGGCGCATTAGCTGAACAGGGGTATGACGAAATCGCCATGGTTAAACAAGCAGAATCATTTTTCTCATCGCTTGGCTTTGAAGAACTTCCAGATACCTTTTGGGAACGCTCTATGTTTCAAAAGCCTGAAGGCCGTGACGTTCAGTGTCATGCCTCTGCGTGGGATTTAGATGACAAAGACGATCTTCGTATAAAGATGTGTATTCAAAAGACTGGCGAAGAATTTAACGTTATTCACCACGAATTAGGTCACAACTACTATCAACGCGCTTATAAAGACCAACCACTTCTTTACCGTGGTTCGGCAAACGACGGCTTCCACGAGGCTATTGGCGACACCATCGCTTTATCAATAACACCTAAGTACCTTAAGCAAATCGAGTTAATTGATGAGATCCCAGACGCATCAAACGATATCGGTATGTTAATGCAAGTTGCGTTAGACAAGATTGCCTTCATTCCCTTTGGTCTGATGGTTGACCAATGGCGCTGGAAAGTGATGTCAGGTGAAGTAACACCTGAACAATACAATCAACTATGGTGGGAATTGAGAGAAAAGTATCAGGGTGTGATGGCTCCTGTTGAGCGCAGCGCCGACGCATTTGATCCGGGTGCAAAGTATCACGTGCCTGCTAACGTACCTTATACACGCTATTTCCTAGCGCATATCCTTCAATTCCAATTCCATAAAGCACTGTGTGACATTGCAGGTGATGAGGGCCCGCTTAACCGTTGTTCTATCTACGGCAGTGAAGAAGCCGGTAAAGCACTTAACGAAATGCTAGAGATGGGTATGAGCCAACCTTGGCAAAATGCGTTAGAAACACTGACAGGCTCACCGCAAATGGATGCCAGTACTATCGCTGACTACTTTGCGCCACTAAAAACGTGGTTAGATGAGCAAAATGCTACACGCCAGTGCGGCTGGTAACTATCTCCCGTTATGATTAGTCACTGACTAACATAATTTATGCAGTCCCAAAAGCCTCGAATTTCGAGGCTTTTTTTTAAACTTTTGTACCATTGTAAGAGCGGTAGATTAGCGTAACGTTAGTGTATAAATTTTATGTAATTTTTGATTATATTATGCGCACCCTGTTGGTACTTTCGCTTTTCATAGTTTTTGCTGCAACTTGCAGCCTATCTGCACGCGCGCAACCTATTGCCCCAGCGTTTCATTCCTACAATATGGATAGTGGTATCGCCCACGTATCCATTTCAGATATTGCGGAAGATAAGTATGGTTTTCTGTGGTTGGCATCGCAGTCTGGTGTCGATAAATTTGACGGCTATACATTTCGAAACTTCGGCTTGTGGGGTGAAGACAAGTCAACAGGCCTCCAAACCCTCTTCGCCCTTCAGATAGAGGCAAGCTTAGACGGTCAATACCTGTGGGTGGGGACATACAGCGGGCTGAGCCGTATAGATGTTGATACTGAGTCGTTCAAGCACTACACGTTACCGGCGTCAGAGCCTTTCAATAAACAGGTAATTAATAGGATCAAGACCACCCACAATGGCCAGCTTTGGATAGTCTCTGAGCGAAACCTTTACACATACTCTCCAGAATCAGACAGTGTAGAACTGGTCAGCTACCTTCCCAGTACCACGAGTACGCTGACAGACATAGAACTTATCGGTAACACGCTTTATGTCACTTCCACCTCAGGCCTTTATAAACTTGATCCGTTTAAGAAGTCTCTTGAGTTAGTGGCTTTTGAAAACATGAACTTTACTCGACTGGTGGCAGCAGAAAAATCTCAATTCTGGTTGGGTACCGCTACCCACGGCGCATGTTTGTTCAATCCCGACGAGCAAAGCACTATCATCGACAAAAGCTGTACCTCTGAAACTCACGGATTATCTGATAACTACGTTACAGACATCTTATTAAAGGACAACGGTGATATATGGGTTTCTACTCAGCGTGGGCTGAATATTTTAACGTCACATAACCCTAACTCTGTGCTGCGTGCCCCGATTAACGAGAAAGATGCGGCCAAAGAGAGAATTTCAAGCCTTTATCAAACGAAAGCTGGGCTGGTTGTCGTTGGTACCAGAGACGATGGGTTTGCGATCAGTAACCCTCTGCTTAGCAACTTCTACTCTCAGGAAATAGGCGAAGGACGAATCATCTCCTCTTTATCGAATTACAAAGATAACCAAGTATGGGTAGCGAACGAAAAGGGCCTTTGGCTTTACGACACGATAAGTAAAACTCAACAAGGCCCATTTACTTCCAATGGTGCAATAGCGAGTAGCGAAGACACTAACGATAAGCTGTTAAGCGTGTTTTATCATACAAAGAGCGATGCATTATGGGTAACCACACGCACAGGCCTCGCCAAACTGAACCCCCAGACCAGAAACCTAGAATTTGTTGCGCTGAATGGTAAGTCGGGTTACAGCATTAATATCGATGATGACGGAGACATTTGGTATGGCGGCTACAGCGATGGGCTGTTTGTATATCGCCCGTCAGAAGATAGGGTAATAAAGCAATGGCCATTGTCGCTGACAACGAGAATTGTTTTGGACGACAATGAAAACGCATGGTTAAGTACGGTATCCGGTTTATTTGTTGCGAATAAACTGACTGGAGACTTAACCAGCGTCAGTGAGTTTACGGACAAGATTTCAGATCAAACTGTAGTGACGTGGATTTCTCAGTCGAAACGCGGTGGTTATTGGGTAGGAACGCAAGCAGCTGGACTCTTCTTTATGTCTAAAGAAGGCAGTGATTTGTCAACGATTAAAGTGACACAAATTAAGCCTGAAAGTCGATTGAGCAATGTATCCATTGGGGCAATTATTGAAGATGATGAATATGGGCTTTGGATCTCTACAATTGAAGGAATTGCGTATTTAGCACCTGACTTGTCTACCCTTTCTTATTTCGGTGCAGAAAACGGCGCACTATCTACGGGTTACTATATTGGCTCTGTCACCGTAACTGAAAATAACACAATAATGTTTGGTGGAGCGGAAGGCGTAACACAATTTACCCCTTCACAAGTGGCAAATGTAAAGTGGTCACCTGGAGTGCACCTCACAAACGTTGAAACGGTGAGTAGGAACGAGCAAAACGGAACAACCTATCAGCAAAGACAGCGCCTAGACGAGGCAATCGAACTTAAACATAACGATATTGCGCTCACGATTGAATTTGCCGCCACTGATTATATGAATGCAAACGAACTTAGGTACGCCTATAAACTCGCAGACTTTGAGAACAGTTGGCGCTTTACTGACTACAAGACAAGAACGGCCACCTACACCAACTTGGACCCAGGACGCTACCGCTTCACTGTTAAAGCTATAAATCAAGAGAATGAATGGAGCACCAATGCAGCGCAACTTGAAATAGTTGTAGTTCCACCGTGGTGGGATAAGCCTATATGGCGTGTGGCGATTACCCTGCTAGGCATGCTGTTAATTTCATCGATGGTGTGGCTGAGGATAGCGTCGTTGAAAAAGCGCTCTGCTGAACTTGCACTAAAAGTTGAGGAAAAAACCCGAGACTTAGAAGCGGTCGTAGAAAAGTTAACGCAGCTTTCAACTCAGGACGCATTGACGGGTCTCAAAAATCGTCGCTACTTTACACAAAGAGCCAAGGCAGCATGGCAAAATTATAAACGCCATAATCATACTTTCTCCTTGCTAATTGTTGATATTGATTTCTTTAAGCGTATTAACGATGAATACGGTCATCATGTGGGTGACACAGTACTGGTCAAAATAGCTAGGATCCTGGAAGATAGTTTAAGAGAAAGTGACGTTATTGCGCGATGGGGCGGTGAGGAATTTCTTATATTGCTGCCTTCATTAAAGGTACAAGAAGCATTTTGGGTGGCAGAAAAGCTACGTAAAACTGTCGCGGATTACGAAATCGATGCTCCCCCCTACTCTGTATCGGCTACCATAACCTGTGGTGTAGCGGATATACGAGATTACGATAGCGTCGAGGCTTGCATTCACGCTATCGATAAAAAGTTATATGTCGGCAAAGAATCAGGCCGAAATGCGGTGATAAAATAGCCGCAGGCTGATCATCGTAGCCATTAGTTTCTCTTCCCCCCATTGCATTGCCGTTTAAACGGCAATGCATGCAGGCAAACGTTTTGTCATGCATTTTATCGCAGTAATTGATCGCTTTCCTTTTTACCCGCCTATGTATTGTGAATTCTTAAGTAGCTTAAGATGAGCGAAATCACCCACAAGGAGGATGAAAACATGGCAAATGTATTAGTAATCGGCGCATCAGGCCAAATTGGTAAGCAAGCAACAGTAAAATTGTTGGATGCTGGTCACAAAGTCGTAGCGCCAGTAAGAAGCCCAGACAAACTGTCAGATATCCAAAATGCCAACCTCACAGTGGTTGAGCAGGATTTAGAAAAAGATTTTTCAGCACACTTTGAAGGTGTGGACATTGCGGTATTCACAGCAGGTTCAGGCGGTAGCACCGGCGCAGATAAAACACTTATGATTGATCTTTGGGCGGCCCGCAACGCGGTTAACTATGCAAAAGCGGCGGGGACACCCAAATTTGTTATGGTTAGTTCTATTGGTGCAGACGATCCTGACGCCGTGGAGTCAGCAATAAAACCATACTTGGTTGCCAAACACATGGCTGACGAGCATCTAATTAATAGCGGCTTACATCACGTAATTCTTCGACCTGGCACTTTATTAAATGAACCGGGCACGCATTTAGTACGAACCGATATGCCAAACAATAGGGACGATGCTGTAATATCAAGAGAAGATGTAGCGACAGCTATTGTCGAAAGCGTTGCAAGAGAAAGTAATGCTGACTTGATCACCTATTTATTTAAAGGTGATACACCAATTTCCCATATTTTCTAGGTGATCGACTTTTCTAGGTGATCGACGCCCTCTCATTTGCCAATGCGTTATCGCGTATATTTAAGCTAGAGAGGGCTTACTTTTTGCTTAGGTCGCCGGTTTGTATACTGCTGACTTAGGTGGTGCCCAGAATAGGCAGTATCATGCACTCAATATGTGCCTACTTAGAGACTAGAGGTGGTTACCTACGGTATCAATGACTGGCTAACCCAGTTGCCATTTCCGTCTTTTTGGTGCCACTCTCGACTTTTAGGGTTACCTCTCAAATTCAGGTAATCTACGCTATCAATAGCCAGCATGATCACGCAAAAGTGAGGTGGAACTACACCAAAATCCCCTTCAACCTGTAGTGCCGAACCATCGTTTCTTGGCGTGCCAGGCTCGCCCCACAAAAACTGCTTTTTGCCTGCATCTGACAATTTATTCCAGTGCTGAGTAACTAAGTCAGCATCTTGATGTAACGTTATTATTGTTGCAGTACAAGAGAAGCGATATTGCTCCCTGGTTTTAGAAAAATACCAACAAACCTGCGAGTGAGGATTCTGGCCAAGCTGGTCATATTTATCTGAGCGGGTGTCAGAAATAACCACCAGTTGGTTGTCGTCGGTGATCCCTCTAAAAACCACGGTACGGCAGTACGGTACACCACTACCGTCCACAGTAGCTAACTGAAAGTAACGACTTTCTGGCATACTGCGGGTTTGGTGAAGACTCTTTGTCAACCCTTGTCGCCACTGGGGCATAACCACCTCCGAGAGTAAAATCGCCTATACTTACCGCTACGCGGCTTTCTTCTTCGCAGCTAAAGAAAACAGGGAGTAGAAGTTTTGCGTGGTAATTTTCGCTAGTTCTTTTACCGTCACGCCTTTAAGCTCAGCAATAAATTCTGCCACTTCTACCACGTAACCTGGTTGGTTTTGTTTACCTCGATGTGGAACTGGCGCAAGCCATGGTGAGTCAGTTTCAATAAGTAGTCGCTCTAAAGGGATCGCTTTTACCACTTCACGCAATTCATCTGCTGAATTAAAGGTTACGATGCCTGAAATAGAGATATAGAAGTCCATCTCTATTGCTGCCAGCGCCATGTCTAATGACTCAGTAAAGCAGTGCAAAACACCTTTGGTGTGCGCAGCTTTGTGTTGGCGAAGTAAGTTAATGGTGTCTTCCCTTGCATCCCGCGTATGAATAATTAATGGCTTTTTAGTTTCGTTAGCTACTTTGATGTGGTCGACGAAAGATGTTAGCTGGACTTCTTTACTTTCCGGGCTATAAAAATAATCCAGCCCAGTTTCGCCAATGGCTACAACTTCTTCACGCTGCGCTTTCTCTAGCAGTTCCTCATAGCTACACGCTTCATCTTGATGTAGTGGGTGCACCCCACAAGATACTGATACATCTTCAAACTGACTTACAGCTGCTAACATGCTGTCGTAATCACCAACAGATACGCACACACAAAGGAAGTGTTCAACACCTCGGGTTCTTGCGAAATTTAAGGTTTCAGCCAGCTCTTCTGGCCCTTGCTTAAGTCGGTCTAAGTGACAATGAGAATCTACGAACAAACTACACCTGTTTTAAAAAATTGCTGTCGGACAAAAGGGCTTCGACAAGCCAGCGTTTGCCTATTAACGTTGAAATTGTTTTAGTAACCCAAAAAGTACCATTGATTTGTTTACACCAGCGTGCTGCAGCGTTTTTACCGCATCAACACACGCTTCATAGCGTTTAAAATCAACAGCCTGTTGACGTTTCATGTATTCGTCATGGGCCATCTGTTGACACCACAATGCGATTTGAGGCGCATTGTCCTGCCACTTATTCGCAAGCGTTTGTACTTGCAAATTTGCATCGCCTGCTAAGAGCGCTTGCATACCATCGCTAAAATTGCGATAGCTAATGTCTTCTTCACCACTGAGGGCCTCTTCTACGCGAAGTGGGGCATAGCCATAGGCAGCCAGCAATGCCTCACTTGCATCTTCTACGCCCTTAGTGTTTAAGTAGTTCAAACTGTCTGACACTGACGGGAGCGAGAGTATCTGCCGTTCACATCGACTTAATATGGTCGGCATAATTTTATTGATACTGTCAGTGATCAGCAGCAAGAAGGTATTATTTGTGGGTTCTTCCAAGGTTTTCAACAGTGCATTAGCTGCCGCTTCCGTCATGGTATCGGCACGAGGGATCAACAACACTTTATTGCCTCCCATTTGCGCAGTACCTGAAAGCTTGGCTATGCCTTCACGAATCTTATCCACCCCTAATTGCTTTTCACTTTCTAAAACATGAAAGTCTGGGTGGTTTCCAGCTTGCCTCAAATGGCAACTTTGACACTGTTCACATGGCCCATTTATGCTTGGCTGCTTACACAATAGCGCATTGCTTAACCCTAACGCGAGTTGGTATTTTCCAATTCCCTTTGGTCCTGTCAGCAATAAACCATGGTGTAGTTTCTTTGCCATATATCGCGACATTAACGTCGAGAACGTTGTAGCAAACCAAGGCATTACTTGCATTAGCCTTTCCCCTGCTGGCTTTCGTTTCGCGCCATGTTACTGCTTTCGCTACTTGTGTTCGTCACATAGTCATTGATAACCGCAATCACGTCTTGATGAACCTTTTCCATAGGCTGCATTGCACTAACCACGACGATAGATTCATCTTGCTTAGCAAGAGACAAGTATTTAGCACGGGTTCGCTCGAAAAAGGCGAGCCCCGCTTGCTCAATGCGGTCAAGCTCCCCTCGCCCACGGGCGCGCTCTAGTCCAACCGCAGGCTCGACATCCAAATATAGGGTCAAATCTGGCTTAAACCCTTTAAGGGCGATATCGCTGATGGCCGACATTGTTTTTCCACTGACGCCCCTACCACCGCCTTGATAGGCTTGAGATGACAGGTCGTGTCTGTCACCTACCACCCACGCACCAGTATCAAGTGAAGGTAAGATTTTATTGGTAAGTAATTGCACACGCGCCGCATACATAAGAAGTAGTTCAGTCTCCTCACTCACGGTCTCATCCCAGTCGTGTTTTACACATTCTCGAATGGCCTCTGCCATCGGTGTGCCGCCTGGCTCACGAGTTTGCTCAACGCGCTTTCCTGCACCTTTTAATGCTTGAACAATCAGCCCAATCACTGAGCTTTTTCCTGCCCCTTCAAGGCCTTCAACTACAATAAACTTTCCGCGCATTACTTTTTAAACTCTGTTTTTATTTAGCTATAACGTATCGGTTGTCTGCATCAATACGGCTATCGTTTTAACTGGTATTTTCGCACAGCTGCATTGTGTTCAGCTAGTGTCGTAGAAAATTGATGGCTGCCATCGCCCTTCGCTACAAAATAGAGTGCATCCGTTGTCAGTGGGTGCAAAGCAGCGTGAATGGCGGCCTTGCCTGCCATCGCGATAGGCGTAGGTGGGAGCCCTTTAATAACATAGGTATTGTAAGGCGTTGCTGTTCGCAAGTGCTTACGGGTAATGTTTCCGTCAAACGTAGGACCGATACCATAAATCACGGTGGGATCAGTTTGAAGACGCATATTTCTGTTTAGCCTATTGACGAAAACGCCTGAAATCATGTCACGTTCCGCAGGCACAGCCGTTTCTTTTTCAATGATACTCGCCAAGATAAGAGCCTCGTAAGGTGTGGCTAACGGCAGTTCGGCATCCCGTAACTCCCATTCGCTAGAGACAAAGTCAATTAGCGCGCGGTGTGCTCTTTTCAATACCTCGCTTGCGGTTGTGCCTTTGGTAAAGAAATACGTATCAGCCAAATATACGCCCTCTGTCTGCGAAACGTTTTCGCAACACCAATCTACGCCATTATCCTGAGTGAGCTGGTTTAATTTCCCTTCGTTTAAATCAAACACCAAATCAGTGTTTTGTTTAAGCGCCTCAAGCCACTGTGCAAGGGTTAGCCCTTCGACTAAACTCACTGCGAAGAGATGCTCATCGCCCTCAGTAAACAAGGTAAACACATCTACTAGTGACTGCCCTGGGCGCAGCATGTAGGTGCCAGACTTAACAGACGTACTGCCTGCAAAGAATTTGAGCCACACCTTAGCAACAAAGGGCGACACATCGGTCATGCCTATTTTACGCAAGTGTTTCACGGTACGATAAGCGTTACTGCCGCTCGCTATCGTAAATAAGGTTTCACTTTTTAACACTAGTTCATCGGTAACCTTGCTCGAGACATACATTACGCCAAAGGCTGCCCCAACAACGGCAAGCATGACAAGAGATAATAGAATAACAATTACCCGCTTCATGCTTGAACTTCCCCTTTCTTCATTGCTTTACATTCCATTTTATTTCTTTTTACTACTAATCTGGTGAAGCTCGTAAAACGTTGACGAACCCCGTTGTAAGAAGTGCGTTTTAATTAATTTTGAAGCGCAGTCTGAAGCCGTGTCTTTAGTGCTACAATCGCATCGCTTCTTACATCAAAATCGACATAAGAGAAATCCGGCATTTGTATTTTCTGTACCGGCATTACGCCCATTAGTGCATTGGTAATTACCACTGCACTCGCTTTTCGCAAATAAGAAAGGTCATATTCCCCCACGTGAAGCGAACAATTGTCGTTTAACAGCGAATCAATAAGACACTGTCTGACTACGCCATTGACACCGCTTCCTTTCAAAGACGGGGTATACCATTGTTCATTGAGGTAGAAAAATACATTGCCAGCACTCGCTTCAATAATGTTATCTTGGGTATCGCAAACAATAGCATCGTGTGCGCCAGCGTCGTCTACTTCGTGCTTAATTAAGACTTGTTCTAGCCTGTTCATATGCTTTACACCCGCAAGCAATGGTTGAATGGCTAACCGAGTTTGAGCGCAAATTACCGTTGCCCCTTCATTCGCAAGACTATCGTAATGGACAGGGTAAGGGTGCTGGCTAAATCTGATTAATGCTTCACTGTCTTCGCTTCGCGCATACCCTCTTCCGGCTTGACCTCCCGACACGTGAACTTTTAGTACATATTTTGGAGAAGCGTTACCACCTGAGCCGTTCTTTATCGCCTTAACTTGTTCAGCAATTGCGGCTTCAAGCGCGCGGATATCAATATTGAGCTTGATGGCTGCCGCATCGTGCTTTAAACGTGAAATATGATAAGGCAATAATTCTACTTGATGTTCACTTACCAACAATGTGGTAAACACACCGTCGCCATAATTAAACGCCCTGTCACTTGATGAAATAGGCGTAGCGCTAGGAATAATTCTCACTGCCTACTCTTGTTCGCCGTTATTGTGGTTGTTGGAAGTATACCAACTTGCGTTGGTCAGACAACGTCTAGCTGAATTGATTTGGCTGTAGCGGTGTTCAAAGAGACCTGAGTTTTATGATATTCACTGTGAGATTTAACTGTATAAACAACAAAAGGCAGCCGAAGCTGCCTTTTAAATATACGTGAATTACACTTAAACAGCGTTAGCCACGCCGTATTAGATACGCTTGAAAATCAATGAGCCGTTCGTACCGCCAAACCCGAATGAGTTACACAGTGCGTAGTCTTCATTGAATGCTTTCGCTTTGTGTGCAACAAAGTCTAAGTCGCAGCCTTCACCTGGTTCATCCAAGTTAATGGTTGGCGGCGCCATTTTGTCTCGCAGTGCCAAAATAGTGAAAATTGCCTCAACTGAACCGGCGGCCCCTAGCAAATGGCCTGTCATTGACTTGGTAGAGCTAACAAGTAGCTTGTGAGCATGGTCATTGAACACGCGTTTTACTGCTGCCACTTCTGCAATGTCACCTGCAGGCGTAGACGTACCATGTGCGTTAACATAGCCGATTTCGCTTGCATCCAACTTCGCATCATTTATCGCGTTTTGCATAGACGCAGCCGCACCTTCTCCATCTTCAGGTGGAGAAGTCATGTGGTATGCGTCGCCGCTCATGCCAAAACCAACCAGTTCTGCATAAATGGTCGCGCCACGCGCTTTTGCTGCTTCATATTCTTCTAGCATTACCACGCCAGCGCCCTCACCCATGACAAAACCATCGCGGTCTTTATCCCATGGGCGGCTTGCGGCTTGTGGGTTGTCGTTGCGAGATGACAACGCACGTGCTGCGGCAAAACCAGCCATGCCTAGCGGAGTAATAGACGCTTCTGCGCCTCCGGCCAACATGGCATCAGCATCGCCATAAGCAATTGTTCTTGCGGCAATGCCAATGTTATGAACGCCTGTTGTACAAGCAGTCACAACGTTTAAATTCGGTCCTTTCAACCCTTCCATGATAGACAAAAAGCCTGAGATCATGTTGGTAATGGTTGAAGGTACAAAAAATGGCGATACGCGCTTAGGACCGCTATTTGTCAGTTTCAAATGGTTTTGTTCAATTTGTTCTAAACCACCAATACCTGAACCAATAGCTACACCTACTCGATGCGCATTATCTTGTGAAATAGTTAAACCAGAATCGACCAAGGCTTGCTTGCCTGCTGCTATACCCAGCTGGATAAAGCGGTCCATTTTCTTGGTTTCTTTCTTTTCAATGTATTCCTGCGGATCAAAATCATTAATTTGACCTGCGAAACGGGTTGAATAGTTACTACAATCGAAATGGGTGATTTCACCGATGCCGCTTTCGCCCGCGAGCAATTTGCGCCATGTGTCTTCGCTATTAAGACCTAATGGTGAAAGCATTCCAAGACCAGTAACCACTACGCGACGTTTTGTCACAAAAAGCCCTCGCTTTGGAACTAAGGTAGGAGATACAAAAACGGCTCTGTTAGAAGAGCCGTTTTGTCGCTACTTAAGACTTAAGCGTCTTTGTTAGCGTTGATGTAATCAATTGCTGATTGAACAGTAGTAATTTTTTCTGCTTCTTCGTCAGGAATTTCAGTATCGAATTCTTCTTCCAAAGCCATTACTAGCTCAACAGTGTCAAGTGAATCAGCGCCTAAATCGTCAACGAATGAAGCTTCTGCTTTTACTTCTTCTTCTTTCACGCCAAGTTGTTCAACGATGATTTTCTTAACGCGTTCTTCAATGTTACTCATAATTCTAGGTTTCCCTTAAACGTCACTAGATAATAAAAGTGCCGCTAGTTTATTTTGCAAGGTGCATCCTTGCAAGCACCAGTTTAAACAAATTTTCTGGTCAAACCAGCGACATTCGAAATTCGTAAAATACTATTTTTACATCCAAGTTCGGGTAAATACCACCCCAAACTAAGGAAAATTCGCAATTTTTGCGAATTTACCCCATATACATACCACCATTTACATGGATAGTTTCGCCTGTAATATAGGCTGCACCATCGCTTACTAAAAAGGCAACAGTGGCTGCAATTTCATCAGGCTCGCCTAATCGGTTAGCCGGAATATCTTTGAAAATGGCTTCTTTTTGGTCATCGGTCAGCGCTTTTGTCATATCGGTATCGATAAAACCAGGCGCTACAACGTTGATGGTAATACCACGAGAAGCCACTTCTCGAGCCATTGATTTAGAAAAACCAATGACCCCTGCTTTCGCTGCAGCATAGTTTGCCTGTCCGGCGTTACCTGCACTGCCCACCACTGAACCAATATTCACGATGCGACCAAAACGCTTCTTCATCATACCGCGAAGCACCGCTTTTGACAGTGTGAAAATTGAAGTTAAGTTGGTGTCGATAATGTCCTGCCACTCGTCATCTTTCATGCGCATTAGCAGATTATCACGTGTGATGCCTGCATTATTGACCAAGATATCGATACCACCATGTGCTTCATTAATCGCTTTAATCGTGGTATCTACGCTTTCTTTGTCGGTGACATTTAGTGCAAAGCCTTTGCCGCCGAACTCAGAAAGATAATCGCTGATCGCTTGCGCACCATTTTCACTGGTTGCGGTTCCGATAACCGTAGCACCTTGCTGAGCAAGCTGCGTGGCAATCGCTTTGCCTATACCTCGGCTTGCGCCGGTAACAAGCGCAATTTTACCGTCTAATTGACTCATTGCGTTTCCTTATTGTTTTAATGCTTCAACACCATCAGGTGTATTAACTGCAAGAGATTCTAGGCTCTTGTCGATACGTTTGTTCAATCCAGTAAGTACTTTACCTGGACCTACTTCAATAACGCGCTCAACGCCCGCTGCCGCCAAATATTCAACGGTACGCGTCCATTGAACGGGGCAATATAGTTGTCTCACTAATGCGTTCTTGATTGCATCACCTTGGGTTTCAATAGTGACATCAACATTATTCACGATATTAATTGCAGGCTCATTAACGTTCAATGACGATAACGCGTCTTCCAACTTATCTGCTGCAGGACGCATTAACTCACAGTGTGAAGGAACGCTTACCGCAAGAGGAAGTGCGCGCTTTGCGCCCGCTTCTTTACACGCATTAGCAGCTTGCTCTGCGGCGTTCTTTTCCCCTGCAATAACCACTTGGCCTGGAGAGTTGAAGTTTACTGGCGCAACCACATCGCCTGTAGCAATAGCGGTTTGCTGACAAATATCAGCAATGGCGGCATCGTCTAGTCCGATAATGGCATACATGGCACCCGCACCTGCTGGTACAGCTTCTTGCATGTATTTACCACGGGCTTCCACAAGCTTGATAGCATCAGCAAAATCCATGGCGCCGCCACATACTAATGCTGAGTACTCACCAAGGCTGTGACCCGCTAGGTAATCAACATCGATGCCCTGCTCGCGAATAACACGCCAAATTGCTACGCTAGCAGCAAGCAACGCTGGCTGAGTGATATGCGTTTCGTTAAGTTTACCGTCTGTATCATTTTGGACTAAATCCCACAGATCGTAGCCGAGCGCGTCAGAGGCTTCTTTAAACGTTGCTTCGATAATAGGAGAAATTTCAGCAAGTTCCTTTAGCATACCTACGCTTTGAGAACCTTGTCCTGGAAATACACAGGCTGTCTTTGTCATGTCGATTCCTTATTATTTTTAATTTACTAGAAACGAGAAAACGTCGGAGTTGGAGTGCCCCTATCGAGGCAAAAATCACCAAGGCAAATATCTGCAAGGCTAATAGCGTACAAGCGCCGATGCCCAAGCAAATCCGCCTCCGAATGCTTCTAGTAATAAATGCTGTCCGCGTTGAATGCGCCCGTCTCTGATAGCGGTATCAAGCGCTGTAGGCACAGTAGCAGCAGAGGTATTACCATACTGCTCTAACGTAAGCACTACCTGATCAAGAGACATATTCAGCTTTTTAGCTGTCGCTTTAATAATTCTAAAGTTTGCTTGGTGAGGTACTAACCAGTCAAGATCAGATTTTTGCATACCGTTGGCAGCAAGGGTTTGTTCAACCACTTCTGAAAGCTTGGTTACCGCCACCTTAAAGACTTCATTTCCACGCATCACACCCCAGTTCTCGTGAACCGACTGCTCGTCACCACGGGTTGGATTACCCACGTACAGCAAATCGCCGTGAGAGCCTGATGCGTTGATATGTGTGGAAAGAATTCCAGGTTCATCACTTGCTTCAATAATCGTTGCGCCTGCCGCATCGCCAAACAAGATAACCATGGTTCTGTCTTCAGGGTTTATCAAGCGGCTTAAACAGTCGGTACCGACTACAAGAATACGTTTCGCCATTCCAGACTTAATGTATTGATCGGCAACACTTAACGCGTAGCAGTAACCCGCACACGCAGCAGCTACGTCAAAAGCAGGAATACCGTCAATATCTAGAATGCGTTGAATTTCACATGCTGTGCTTGGAAGCGCATAGCGACCACTTGTGGTGGCACACACAATCATGTCGATAGATTTCGGGTCAATGCCAGCCATCTCAATGGCTTTCTTACTGGCTTCTGCCCCCATGGTAGCAGCGGTTTCATCTGCTCCAATAATACGTCGCTCTTTTATCCCGGTACGGTCAGTGATCCATTCGTCACTGGTGTCCACCATTTGCTCTAAATCTGCGTTTGTACGCACGTCGCTGGGATAATAGCTACCTGTTCCTATAAAGCGTGAATATTTGCTCAAAGCTGCTCCAACAATACCGTTTCTATCTTTGTCTTTATCTTTTCAGGTAAATGCATCTTTGCTTCTTTCATTGCTTGCACTATGGCGTAATAAAAGGCGTCTTTTTGTGCATTTCCGTGACTCTTGATAACAATGCCGCGCAATCCTATCAGACTCGCACCGTTATACTGGTCGGGGTTCACGCTGTTATAGATAGATTTCAGTAATGGGAAGGCAATTTTTGCCAATAATCGGGTATAAAAGTTCTTCTGTGACTGACGTTTTACTTCGTTTATCACTAACTTAGCCAGCCCTTCGCTCGATTTAAGCGCTACATTTCCGGTAAAACCGTCTGTTACCACTACATCGGCATGATCGGTGAAAATGTCGTCGCCTTCTACATAACCAATATAGTTTATGCCTGGCGCGTCTTTAAAAAGCTGGTCGGCAGATTTTACCTGTGCGTTACCTTTAATATCTTCTTCGCCTACGTTCAATAAGGCAACCCGTGGCGATGCTATGCCCGCCACCTCTTGCGCAAGCACTGAGCCCATAACGCCGTATTGGAAAAGTATTTCAGGCGTGCAGTTTACGTTAGCGCCTAAATCCAAAAGAAAAACGTTATGGTGCCCTGTTGTAGGCATCATATTAATGAGTGCGGGCCTGTCAATACCTGATAAGGTTTTAAGCAAATAGAACGATAAGGTAAGCAATGCACCGGTATTACCTGCGCTTACACACGCGTTAGCCTCGCCACTTTCGACAAGCTCAATAACGCGACGCATAGAAGAATCTTTCTTATTTCGTAGCGCTGACGTAGGCGCTTCGCCCATCTCAACGACTTGTGAGCAATGCACAATAGTAACGCGGTTGCGCTCAGAATCAGTAAGGGGCTGTATACCTGCTTTGATGGTATCTTCATCACCGCATAGCGTGAAGTGCACGTCTGGGTGAAATTGAATAGCCTTTACGGCTGCGGGAAGGATAACAGGGGGACCATGATCGCCCCCCATGATATCTAACGCGATGGTTAGTTTAGACAAAATGTAGTCGCCGTATTACGCGCCGATTACTTTCTTGCCTTTGTAATAACCGTCAGCGGTCACGTGGTGACGACGGTGAGTTTCGCCCGACGTTGAATCGACAGACAAAGTCGCGCCTGTCAATGCATCGTGTGAGCGACGCATACCGCGCTTAGAACGCGTTTTACGATTTTGTTGTACTGCCATAACTTACTCCTGGTCTCGCTTAAGTTCTTTCAAAACCGCGAAAGGGTTTTGTCGCTCTTGTTCCGGTTCAATCTTTCCAAACGACATGTCGTCTCGCTTTACCGTACACTCCGACTCTGCATGAAGGGGTACAATTGGCAAAGATAACAGTAGCTCGTCTTCAAAAATTTGAAGCAGACTGACTTCTCCGTGGTCGTTGACCTCTACCGGTTCGTAAGCCTCGGGAATGATGTCGTCGCTTTCCTGCTCTTCTCCCTGCACTGGAGTAAAACAGAATTCCGCTTCCACGGGATAATCGAGTTCACCATTACACCTTTGACAGATAAGTGTTACCTGCGTGGCTAAATGACCGTGAAAAACAGTAAGACCCTGCGCGTCTTTTTCGAACTGCACTTCTGCGTCCACATAGTCACTGCATCGGACAACTGCTTCACTCAATCGTTCCATATCTTTAGACGCAATCACGCCCCGGTAATCGGAACGTTTCATGGCACTTTTAGTCGGTTCAACCGAATGAGGGAGTTTCACTTTCTGCATAGGGCGCGCATGATATAGGGTCAACCCCTTCCTGTCAAAGCAAAATTGCGTTTTAACCTACAATAAAACGCTGTATGTGGTGCGCAGTGATAATGTAACATTGTACTACTAACTAAAAGTACGCAACATATTGATTTTATAAAAGGAGTAATTGTGGCCTCCCTTGTTCTCGCCTCATCATCGCAATACCGAAAAATGTTGCTCGCCAACATTGGTATTCAGGTAGACACCCACGCACCAGATATTGACGAAACGCCCTTTGCGAACGAAAGCCCTACTGCATTGAGTTTACGTTTAGCCGAACAAAAGGCGCACAAGGTTGCCGCTGAATTAGAAAAGATAAATAACGACACCATTATTATAGGGAGTGATCAAGTAGCTTTGGTCCAAACCGATGCGGGCCCGCAGCTACTTGGCAAGCCCGGTACGTTTGAAAATGCAGTAAACCAGCTAATGGCATGCCAAGGTAAGCAAGTGTCATTTTATACTGCACTTTGCCTTCACCAACCTAGCGCTAATAAAACGATAACACAGGTAGATGAAACACGCGTTTTCTTTCGCCTTAACAGTGAGGCTGCCATTCGCGCCTATGTAGATAAAGAGCAACCACTTGATTGCGCCGGCAGTTTTAAAAGCGAAGGTTTGGGTGTATTACTGTTCGATAAAATAGAAAGCCGCGACCCTAACAGTTTAATCGGTCTTCCTATAATGCTGCTAAATGAATTACTGGACGCACACTTCGATGTGGATTTATTAGCAATGGCTGCACAGTAAGCCACTAATTCTGTCAGAGCAGTTGTATCAAAGCAGTGCTACAAACCAGCGCTACAAACCAGCGCTATTTGAATAGCGCTGTTTCTAGTTCACTTATAGAGTGTACAAGTGCAACAGGTAACAACGCTTCTAAATGAACCTGCGCGTGAACGCCATATGACACACCTATCCTATCCATACCAATCGTTTTCGCCATTTGCATGTCGTAGGTTGTGTCACCAATCATAACGGCGTCTTCTATTTTTACACTAAGTTCATCAAGTAACTGTAGGAGCATGTCGGGCGAAGGCTTTGATTCTGCCTCATCGGCGGTACGTGACGCACTGAAGAAAGGTCCCGTCCCTGTTTGTGCCCACGCTCGATCAAGACCACGGCGCGCTTTACCTGTCGCAACGGCCAATGTGCACCCCGCTTCTTTCAAATTACTAAGTAACGGTTCAACGCCATCAAACAAAGGACACGGCGTTGTATCGCGAGTGACAAATGCCTCTTTATAGGCGGCGACCAAACGTTCGGCTAACTCATCGTCTTTGATATTAAAAAGCTGTTTAATGGCAGGCTTTAAACTTATACCAATAATGTGGCCTACTTCGTCGTAGGTAGGAACAGGCATATCACACTGCTTTGCGGCAAGCTGCATGCAGCTAACAATTTTTGCCGCCGAATCCATGAGCGTGCCATCCCAATCAAAGATAACAAGTTTGTACTTAGGCAGTGTTTTATCTAACGAAGTGAAAGACTGTGTTTCCACAGCCTGCTTTTTTGAATGCATAACTTACAGCGCTTTAAGTGTATTTGAGAGAGTGTCGTCTAACGGCGCGGTAAATGTTACGCGCTCTTCAGTCGCTGGGTGCAGCAGTGAAATACTGCGAGCGTGAAGGAACAGTCTGTTCAGTCCTTTTTGGCGCATTGCCGCGTCGAAATCCGCATCACCGTATTTTGGGTCACAAGCAATAGGATGACCCGCATGCAAACAGTGAACGCGAATTTGGTGGGTTCTACCTGTAATAGGCGACGCTTCAACCAAGGTTGCACCTGCGTATTCCTCTAATATGCGATAGCGAGTTTCTGACGGTTTACCATCGTCGCTTACGCTTACCATGCGCTCACCCGATTGCAGCACATTTTTACGAAGCGGCGCTTTAACTTTAAATCGGGTTTTAGGCCACTCACCTGCAACTAGCGCATTATATCGCTTGTCCATTTTGCCAGTGCGAAGCTGCTCATGCATGTGGCGAAGGGCAGAACGTTTTTTAGCAATTAAAATGCAGCCCGACGTGTCACGGTCTAATCGGTGTACCAATTCCATAAATTTGGCATCAGGACGCAAGGCTCTTAAGCCTTCGATTAAACCAAAGCTTAAGCCACTTCCTCCGTGAACGGCCATTCCCGATGGCTTGTTGATAACAAGTATACGGTCGTCCTCGAAAAGGATATGCGACTCTAATGATGCAATTTTATCGAGCTTTGGCGATGGCGCAGGAGCACCTTCCGACACGCGAACCGGTGGAATTCTGATTAAATCGTCGGCTTGTAACTTATATTCAGGCTTAACACGACCTTTATTCACCCGCACTTCACCTTTGCGTAAAATGCGATAGATCATGCTTTTGGGCACGCCTTTTAGCTGGGTGCGCAAAAAATTATCGATACGTTGACCAGCCAAGTCGGCTTCAACCGTTACAAAACGAACTTTTTGGGGAGCTTCTTCTTTCATGTTCTGAGTATACCCCATTGCTATTTCTCTCTGCCAATTGAAAGTGAGAAATAATTGAAAAAAGCCCTTATCGATGCAATTTTAAACAAAGGCAGTTTTTCTTTAAGTCTCTAGCCTTCGTTACCAGCCCACATATTGAGATATACACAATTTATTCACTTGCTTTCCTTGCTAAAAAAGCGTTTTTGGTGCGATAATTAACGACGTTTTTTGGACGGTACAATTCACACATAAGTTTTTGATGTCAGGTGGTAAGTAAAGCCCCTCTCAAAAGCGTGAAACCAAGCGTTATAAAAACAACAATCAAGAAAGAGATAGCAATCTATAAAGAATGACGATGCTGCTCAAACTTGTAAAACGAAAAAGTATGGCGTTCGCGTTGGTAGCATCCGCAATGAAAATTATTTTTCAGGCCAACCAAGCTAGAGAGGCAACGACTACACTGCCGTGATAAAGCAATCGCCATTGCTTGCGAACATAAAATAAGTTTGCCGTTAACTAACAGAATTAAATGACACGCAAGCAAATAAAATTGCTTGTAAAAAAGAATACAGTAATAAGGGCTAGTCGCTCCCGACATCCTTAAAGCAGTGTGGCCATAGTAATTTGCTTGAGAATTTGTCTGAAAATAAGACATAAGCGAATTCAATTGAATTTGAGTGCTAAAAACGGCGCTAACATGGCCAACCACCAGGGATAATGCGACGATACAACAAGGTCCCCGTCCAGCCGTGAGGTTGCGCGGTGAGGGTTTGCACATGTCACTTTAATTTTGTGTCTTAACGGCTGTACTAAAACAGAGTTAGATACAATGAAAAGAATGTTAATTAATGCAACTCAGCAAGAAGAGTTGCGTGTTGCCCTTGTTGATGGGCAACGGTTGTACGATTTAGATATTGAAAGCCCAGGGCACGAGCAGAAAAAAGCGAACATCTACAAAGGTAAAATTACCCGCGTTGAACCAAGCTTAGAAGCTGCTTTTGTTGACTACGGCGCAGAGCGTCACGGTTTCCTTCCCCTTAAAGAAATTGCCCGCACTTACTTCCCTAAAGGTTATAAATTCGAAGGCCGCCCAAACATCAAAGATGTTATCAAAGAAGGCCAAGAAGTTATTGTTCAAATTGACAAAGAAGAACGTGGTCAAAAAGGCGCGGCTTTGACTACATTCCTATCGCTTGCGGGCAGTTACTTGGTACTTATGCCAAATAACCCACGCGCTGGCGGTATCTCTCGCCGTATTGAAGGTGATGAGCGTACAGAACTTAAAGAGTCACTAAGCAAGTTAGATCTTCCTGACGGTATGGGTCTTATTGTCCGTACTGCGGGTGTAGGTAAATCTTACGAAGAATTAGAATGGGATTTAAAAGTCCTCCTCAAGCACTGGGAAGCGATTTCCGAGGTAGCTGAAGAGCGCGAAGCACCTTTCTTAATTCACCAGGAAAGTAACGTTATTGTACGCGCTATCCGCGACTACCTACGTCGCGATATTGGCGAAATCCTTATCGATAAAACCAGTATTTACGAGCAAGCGTTACAGCACATTCAATTAGTGCGCCCTGACTTTGCAAACCGCGTAAAGCTTTATCGTGGTGAAGTGCCTTTATTTAGTCACTACCAAATCGAAAGCCAAATTGAGTCTGCATTCCAACGCGAAGTGCGTTTGCCTTCTGGCGGCTCAATCGTTATCGACCCAACAGAAGCACTTACCTCTATCGATATTAACTCAGCCCGCGCAACTAAGGGTGGTGATATTGAAGAGACAGCACTAAACACTAACTTGGAAGCTGCAGACGAGATTGCCCGACAGCTGCGCCTTCGCGACCTAGGCGGATTGGTTGTAATCGACTTCATTGATATGACGCCAGTACGTCACCAACGTGAAGTTGAAAACCGCATGAAAGACGCGGTAAGAAGCGATAGAGCACGAGTACAACTTGGTCGCATTTCTCGCTTTGGCCTTTTGGAAATGTCTCGCCAGCGTTTACGCCCTTCTCTAGGTGAATCTGCTCACCATGTGTGCCCGCGTTGTTCTGGTCACGGAACTATTCGCGGCACCGAATCTTTGGCGCTGTCTATTCTTCGTATTCTGGAAGAAGAGAGCATTAAAGAGAATACGGGGCAAATTGAAGCGCAATTACCTGTTCCGGTAGCGACGTACTTACTTAACGAAAAGCGTAAGTCTATTCAGCTTCTAGAAAAACGCCACGGCGTTGACTTGTTACTTATTCCTAACGCGAATCTAGATACACCGCATTACCAGGTATTACGCAGACGCCCGGATGACGTTGTTTCGGAAGCGAGTTATGACGTAGAGTTAATGCCTGCGGTAGAAGCTGAGACGGAAACGACGACTTCTGCACCGGTTAAGCGTGAAGAGCCAGCACTTAAAGGCCTTGTCGCACCAACGGCTGCACCTGTTGTAGCGCCAAAAGAAGAGCCAGCGAAGAAAGCCGACGATGTGCCTTCGCTATTTGCACGATTTGGTAAATGGATTAGTGATTTGTTCGGTAGCGAAAGCGAAGAAGAAACCAATAAAGACAAGAATCCACAGTCTGGTAATAAAAATAGAAACAACCGCAGCCGCAACAATGACGATCGTCGTCGCAAGCCGCGTAATAAGAATAATCGTCGTGGCAATCAGTCTCAAGGTAAAGACCAAAACCGCGATAGTGAGCAGCAGGATAATCGCAAACCGCGCAGCGAACAACAACGAGACCAGAGACAAGACCATCGTCAAGATCAAGATGATAAACGCAATAACAAAGGTCGTAAGCCTCGTAAGGCACAGCAACCACGCGATGAGCAACAAAAGCCTAAGCACGAAAAGCAAGATGGCGAGCAGCAAGAGAACCAAGCGCAGAAGAAACGTGAAGTTGCTGAACGTAGAAAACGTCGTGATAAACGCCGCAGCGTTCGTGTGAAGAAAGATGACAACGCGGTAAATACTGCTGAACAAAACGAAGCGCAGGCCGCACCAGTAGCCAAAGAAACGCCAGTGCAGCAGAAAGCTAAAGCTGACACTAAGCCGAAAGCGCCGAAAGCAGAGACTCCAGTTGAAAACACGGCAGAGCCGAAGCCGGATGCGCAAAAACCAACAGTGAAGGCAGAGAAAAAATCAGCTGAAAAACCTGTTGAAGCGAAACCAGTATCGGATGCTGTTAAGGGTGAAGATGACTCATCTGCGGTAACTAGTGATGCCGTTGAAAATACTGATGCAAGTACCGACGCTAATAGTGAAGAGCAAGGTCAGAAACGTGAAGGCCGTGGCCGTTCACGCCGCTCTCCACGTCATGTTCGAGCAGCAGGTCAACGTCGTAAGAAAGAGTCGCAGCAAGTTGACGATACAGACACGCAAGCTAAACAACCTGGTGAGTTGTCACCACAGCAGGCGGAAACTGAAGTTGAAGCGACAGCTAAAACCGAGGCACCTGTTGTTGAAGAAACACAAGCGCAAGAGCCTGGACAACTAGCGCCGGCCGACGAGCAACCTGTTTCTAAACAAGATAAGCAAGAAAAAGCTAAGCTTGATGTTGAAGCGGTTCAAGACGAACTTCAGTTTGATGCAGAGCCTTCAGCGGGTACAGAGCCTTCAGCGGGTACAGAGCCTTCAGCTGACGATAAAGCTTCAGCTGACGATAAAGTTTCTGCGGAAGAAGTAACTTCAGAAGAACCTGTTGATTCAACTGAAAAGGTAACGTCAGCTGGCGACAACGCGACGACTGAAGTCGAGTCTGCTCAAGCGACCGAAACTTCGGTGCAAGAAAGCCGCGCCGAAGAAAAGGCACAGACGGAACCTGCAGTTGAAGGTAAAGCAACACAAGCTGATACTGCGCAAGAAGCCACGGCGCCAGAAGCTAAAGACGGAGCAGCAGCATCGCCAGAGCAAGTTGAAATAAACTTGGCTGACGCACCTGTAGTTGCAGAACCTGAAGCACCAGCACAAGAAGCTAAAGCAGAGGCGCCAGCGGCTAAAGAAGAAGCTGAAAAAACAGCAGCGCCTTCTTCAAGCCTAGCAGCCAGCGGCAAAGGAAAGCGTGGTGCATCGCACCCTATGGCATTGCCTGCAGCAGTAAACGACGCGTTTGTTGATGTAGCGCTTACCGCTAAAGCTGACGACACACGACCTGCACTCGCAGTATCGGGTAAAACTGCAGCGATGTCGCACGTAACGTCACGTGCATCAGCAGTAACAACGCTTCCTCAGTCGGTAGATGACGTTGCCGAAGTAGCAGCAGTGGCTGAATAATTTTCAGTCGCTAGTGCGCTAATAGCTAATTGACGTAAAAGCCGCTTTCGAGCGGCTTTTTTGTTTGTTAGTGTACGTTTAACATCGAGTCCGAGTTGAGAATAAAATGTCAGATACGGTAAACCAGCAGTATATAGATTGGTTAAGCCAAGTATGTAGCGCGCAAGTATTAGACACACAAATGATTCAACCTCTTTGGAGTGGCTACGGTGCATGCTTTCGTGCCACTTTGGGCTATCCCAATAGTACTTTTTCAAAGAACCAGGACGAGAGTAGCCCTTCCCAAGAAAGCCAGTATCACCAAGCTCAACAAAACCCACTTGGCGCGCAACAAGGTGGAGACGAAGCAGCGCTAAAAGTAGTCGTGAAATGCGCCACTCCGCCACGCAGGCTCTCACACCCTAAAGGCTGGAATGGTGAAGCTAGCCACAACCGTAAGTGCCAATCTTTTAAGGTAGAGAACTGTTTTTATAGCGACGTTCAAGTCCAAACTGATGCGTCGTGCCGTACAGCTAAATGCTTAGGGCACAGCCAACAGGGCGAAGCCTCCCTTCTTGTTATGGAAGACTTAGCACACAGCGGCTATTCTCGCACGGCCTCTTCACTTACCGCTGCGCAATGCATCACTGTTTTAAAATGGCTTGCCAACTTTCATGCGCGCTTTGTCAATGTAAGAGGTGAATTTGATAGCCGAAGTTTACAATTATGGCCTGAAGGCACTTATTGGCACTTGGCAACCCGTGAAGATGAGTTCAACGCCATGTCGGATGGATTACTAAAGCAACATGCTGTCGATATATCTACCACGTTAGGCGACGCTCACTACCACACTTTGGTGCACGGCGATGCTAAAGTGGCTAACTTTTGTTTTACCGAAGATTTTTCTGACTGTGCAGCTGTCGACTTTCAGTACGTGGGTTATGGCGCAGGCATAAAGGACGTGGCGTATTTTTTGGGCAGTGCCCTATCAACCCAAACCCACATGAAGCATCGTGATGCACTGCTCAATACCTACTTTCAAGCGCTCGAAGATGCGCTACACACTCGATTGGCTAACAATGATAGTTCGGCTTGTTTCAAGCGTGCTGATATTGCGCTTATCATTGCTGAATGGAAGTGCCTGTACCCCTTCGCCTGCGCTGACTTTTATCGGTTCTTAGCGGGTTGGAGCCCCGAACACTGGAAAATAGATGAAGAGCTCCAATATCAAACAGATATTGCCTTGTCTATTCTTGAGCGCACGGCTTAAACGATCACGTTTTCATAGTGATCATGCCTTTTATAAACGCACTTTTTTCTTCTCTCTCTCGCGCCCTTTGTTAAGTTCTATTTTTACACCAATTCCCCCGTCATGTCGCTGGTAGCCCATCTGCTCAGACTTGCTATTTTATTACCGTGAAACTGCACCATTAAATTACATTTAGCGTATATAGTGACAAATAATCATGACGCTGCTGCCAATGTACAAACGTAAACTCTACCTTTTTGGGCTTCTGTCCACATTTATCTTGTTGATAGCATTGGCCAGCGCAGCTATTTCTGCACATTTAACACGCACTAACCTAGCGCAAGCACAGCTCGCTCAATCGCTGCTGTCAGAGCACCAACAGTTATCAAGTATTTCCTATAGGCTTTTCAAACAGCTAACCGATGAGCTTATTTTTGGTAAGAATGCAAACCAAGCGAAAGTGAGAAATAAGCAACAACAAATAGAAAACTCGTTGAACCGTATAAAGTCCCTGGAACTTGCACAACGCGAAGCACTAGGGCTTGAGGCAACACTAGGAAGCGTTGAAGATACTGATGAACTTGAAGCGCTCATTCAAAGCATTGTGGAAGAGTTTAGAGCTATCGCGCTAAGTAACGACAGTACTCCACTTAATCAACAGCAGCGCCTTCAAACATTACTAGAGGTTACAATCGACAACCAGTTTAGGGAGGCCATCAACTCTGCAGTAAACCGCCAGACAGGCGTTGTATCGCGCATTAACGCTAGCATTGAAACGCTAAACACCAGCATTGTGTGGTTTACTATCAGTTTAGGTCTTATTACCTGTCCTTTTATTCTGCTGGGTTGCTATTGGCTATTCAATGCCCTGTATCAGCCGCTTACAGTTATTCGCACGGGTACCGATGCCATTGCCTCGGGAAACTACCACTATCGATTGCCTGAAACCCTGGATAGCGAATTTACTGACTTGGTCAAAGCACTAAATTCCATGATAGCGCGACTACAAGAACACGAAGACCAGGCTGATGCCCATCGTAAGCACTTAGAGTTTGAAGTGGAGAGCCGAACCCGGGCGTTAAAAGAAGCTAACAATAAACTCACTCAGCTGGACGCAAAGCGCCGACAATTTATGGCTGATGTAAGTCACGAATTGCGCACGCCGTTAACCATTATTCGAGGCGAAGCGCAGGTAACCCTTAGGCAGGCTGCGGCTAGCAACGAGATTTATAAAGAAACGCTAGAAACCATACTTGAGCAAGCCGTGAACTTAAGTAAGTTGGTTGATGATTTGCTGCTGCTAGCGCGTGCCGAGATGCACGAATTTACTGTAGATCTGGTTAAATCTGACTTACATAACCTGCTTACACAAAATATGGCGTTATGGCAAAAGCTCACAAAGCCAAGAGACCTATACCTTAAATGGCTTGCCAATAATGAGGTCCAAGTGCTCATCGACAAAGACAGAATTGCGCAGGTACTGACCATCCTTATCGAAAACGCGCACAAATATTCTTATCCCGATACGCCCATTGTGCTGCGCGTTGAGAGCGAAGGCCCGAATATCAACGTATCGGTCATTGATAGCGGTGAAGGCATTTCGTCAAGTGATTTGCAGCACGTTTTTGAACGCTTCGTTAGGTTAAAGCGCAAAGGCAATGGAATGGGGCTAGGTTTGTCTATCGCTAAAGCGATAGCAGAAGCCCACCACGGTACATTGAGTGCGCATTCCACATTAGGTAAAGGCTCGCAGTTCACGTTGACGCTGCCAGTTTTACAAGACCACGCGACGCCCTTAGATTAATAACAACCGTTAAGTAACATCGAACGACTAGGATCATAACAACAATGAAAATTCTTATTGCTGATGACGAAGCCCCCTTGCTACGCTTTCTATCACGAGGCTTAAGCGCTGAAGGTTTTGAGTGCATCGAAGAGTCGGCATTACACAACTTAGTCACGCGCATTCGCCATGAAACCCCTGCCATTATTGTACTTGATCGCATGTTTGGTGATGAAGATAGCGTAGAGCTGCTGCCCGCAATCAAGTCGCTTCCCCATGCCCCTATGGTTTTGTTGCTAACCGCAGTGGACGAAGTACGCGAGCGCGTGAATGGTTTAAAACAAGGCGCGGATGACTATTTGTGCAAGCCATTTGACTTTGACGAACTACTTGCGCGCATAACGGCCTTAAGCCGAAGAGTGACGAATACACCGGTTACCCAATTAGGCCTCACCATCGGACCGTTAAACATCGATGACGAGTCACGTATTGCGACATTGTCTGGAGAAGAGATTTCACTCACCAAACTAGAATACGACATGCTCTACTACTTCGCAGAAAATGCTGAAAAAGTGCTGTCTCGAGAACGCATATTAAGTCGAGTATGGCGAAGTCACAGCGATCCGCTAACTAATGTTGTTGATGTGTATATCAGTAGGCTGCGACAAAAGCTTCACAGCAGTGATGCCATACTTATTGAAACTCTGAGAGGCAACGGCTATCGGTTGACCACCAGAAAATAGTCGTTTCGTCTCATTAGCTATTGCATTCATGTGTTATCCCGCCTAATTTGAACACTCGTTCAAAACTTATATAAAGGATAATTATGGCTCGCTCACCTTCTTCATTACTCTCAAGGCTATGTTGCGCGACCGCTGTAGGCATTAGTCTATTGTCATCACCAGTCTTCGCTCAGACAGACACCAGAGATGCCGCGCAGCCTGATAAGAATACAGCAATGTCTGCACGGGAATTGCGAGCACCAAAGGTTATCTTTTTCGATGTTAATGAGACCTTGCTAGACCTCACCGCCATGCGCAGCTCGGTAGGCGAAGCCTTGGGCGGTCGAGATGATTTGTTGCCACTGTGGTTCTCTACTATGCTGCATCATTCACTGGTTGATTCAACGACTGGCCGCTTTCATACCTTTGGAGAAATTGGCGTTGCCTCCTTGCTGATGGTCGCTGAAATTGAAGGTATTGAATTGACCAAAGAGCAAGCCAAAACGGCAATTGTCACCCCTTTGCGAAGCCTACCACCCCACCCTGACGTGCGCGATGGCTTGCAGGCACTTAAAGACAAAGGCTATAAACTCGTAAGCCTTACCAACTCATCTAATCAAGGCGTTTATACCCAATTTAAGAATGCTGATCTTTTGTCTTATTTCGACGAGCGACTAAGTGTTGAAGACATTAACTTATATAAGCCCGATACACGCACTTACGAGTGGGCTATTGAAAAAATGGGTATAGCAGCAGAAGACGCTATGTTAGTGGCGGCACACGGTTGGGATATTGCTGGTGCAAAACAGGCAGGCTGGCAAGCCGCGTTCATTGCACGCCCCGGCAAGGTACTTTACCCGTTAGCAATAGCGCCTGACACGGTGGTAAGCGGACTAGATGAATTAGTCTCCCAGTTACCCGATGCCAAATAAGCGTTAGGGTTGATGGTATCTAGGTGCAAATAAAAGCACAGCTTATCGGTTGGCACGGGTGAACATAATTATTAGGTCAAACGCCTGGGCCATAAAAGGTCATGCCAACCAATATTTCGAGCTAGGCACTGAGCTACGCTTTTGCCGTGCCTGCTCTTTTCATATCGATGTGAGGAATATCGTCTTCCAAATACATAGTCGAAGTGGCTTCAAACCCAAAACCTTCATAAAACCGTTTTAAATACTCTTGCGCGCCAATTTCAATATCACAGCCTGGCCATAACGCCTCACAATGATCAATGGCTTCACGCATAAGTGCTCTGCCCGCCCCTTTACCTCTGAACGCTTCGCTGGTAGCTACTCGACCGATACTCACCGATGGATAACTTACCCCTTCGCCAAGTAATCGTGCACACGCTACCAATTTGTTATCTTGAAACCCCATTAAATGATGAGTTTTCGGATGGCGGTCTTTTTCGTCAAGCTCCGGATAGGCACAGTTTTGCTCAACGACAAAAACATCGACACGCAGCTTGAACAAATCGAAGAGTTGATGATTAGTCATTTCATTAAATGTAAGTGATTGCCAGGAAACCATGTTGCCTCGATGATTTTTTATTATTAACGTTTGAGTAGCGCCTTTAACAGATCCTGTTAAAGTTTTAGATGTCAAAATACAAATTTTAAGATGCCAATTTTAAAATACTAACTTTAAATTGCTAACTTTAAAATCTTTGCGACGATAACGATTGGTTTAGTGTAACGCAACCCATTTTACTCACAACTTATGCTACAGCCTGAGCACCACACGCGTAGGTCAAGATACTCTGGATTATTCAGGCCCTAGGGTTAAGATACTCGTTGTTCGCCAACCCTGCCTTTACATAGTCAATGAACATTTTAACCTTAGAAAGGTTCTTACGCCCTTCAACACTTACCACCTGTATAGGCAACTTTTTGTCTTCCACATCTTCTAACAAACTTACCAAATCACCACTTCTAAGTGCTTCAGCAACCTGATAGGACATCAACCGAACAACCCCAACGCCTGCAATGGCGGCGTTAATAGCCGCTCTGTTTTGGTTGGATTGAAAACGAGGTGTGAGCTTAATGGCAATAGGTCTGCCGCTTTTGTGATACGTCCATACCGCTGGCTCGTTAAAGCGCGTCGGATAAAGCACACTATGCCGTTTTAAATCTTCTGGCTTTTTTATGGCCGGGCTACTCGCCAAGTAGCTAGGCGCCGCACAGGTTACACGCCGTACGTATCCTACCGTAACACCGTAAAGCGAGGAGTCTTTCGGGTTACCTATACGTATTGCTACATCCATATTGCTATCAATTAGATTCACCACATCGTCGTGAAAATGCCCATTAACCCTAATGTCGGGATAGTCCTTAAGGAATTGGGATATTATTGGCGTTACATAACGTTCGCCGAACAAAATTGGTGCCGTGATATTAAGCTCACCTCTGGGCACTAAATCAATGCCAGACACAGCAGCTTCACTTTGCTCAATATCTGCCAGTATACGTGAAACATGAATAAGGTAATGTTCACCAACCTCACTCAATTTCACTTGTCGCGTTGTGCGATGAAAAAGTCGAGTATTTAACTGTGCCTCTAAATGTGCAATACACCGAGTAACCGCAGGCGCTGACATCGACATCACGTCTGCAGCTCCTACAAAGCTTCCCGACTTAGCAGCCTCTGCAAACACTCTCATGCACAAAAGCTTGTCCATATTATTTCACTCAATGAAATTATAAATTTCAAAAATAGCTAATTATTAAATAAAAGGAAAGTTCTAATATCGCTATCAGCTTTTACACGTTTTCGTTCAGGTTAACGTTTTTACACTATAGCCCAATGCCTACAGGAGTTATTTATGAGACCACCGCTTCCCCCCTTTTCACCTGAAACCGCAGCGCAAAAAGTGCGCCTTGCTGAAGACGCATGGAACACCAAAGATGCGGTAAAAGTTGCAGGTGCTTATACCTTTGACTGCCGTTGGCGCAACCGAGCAGAATTTATTGAAGGACGTGCTCAAATAGTGAGTTTTTTGACGAGAAAGTGGAACAAAGAGCTCAACTATAAATTAGTAAAAGAGCTATGGGCATTCAACGCAAACCGCATAGCAGTGCGCTTTGCATACGAGTACAAGGACGATTCTGGTCAATGGTATAGAGCTTACGGTAATGAAAATTGGCAGTTCAACCTTGATGGCCTAATGGAAAAACGTATTGCCAGTATCAACGAACATCCTATTTCAGAAAGTGACCGAAAGTTCACGTGGGATGGCGAACGACGCCCTGACGATTTTCCCACTCTGTCCGAGCTTGAGCTGTAAACAATGTTGATAATAACACCCAACAAACCATTTCTATTGAGAGGATGAATTTATGACAAATCCAACAAGCAATACATTGCCAAAAAGCCCTATTATTTTGATTCAAAACCCTAAATCTGGCCACTGCCACAAGGTTTCATTGTTTATGGCACTGAATGCCATCCCTTTCACAACCGTTGAGCCTGACATGGCCAAAGGCGAGCACAAGAGTGAACGCTTCAGCTCACTTAACGTGTTTAAACAAGTCCCCGTGATAACAGACGGTGATATCACTTTGGCTGACTCCAATGCCATTCTGGTTTATTTGATCCACGCATACGCAGACAGTGACTATTGGCTAGGAAAGGACGCCAAAGAAAAAGCGCTAATTCAACGCTGGCTATCAGTCTCAGCGGGTGAACTTGCTAAAGGGCCGGCCGCCGCGCGATTAGAATACGTATTTGGAGCAACTATTCATGTGCCCACAGTACTAGCCACCAGCGAGACTTTACTTGCAAACATGGAGGCTCATCTAGGAAACACGGTAAGTTCTTTTTTGGTTGGCGAACACGTTACCGCAGCAGACATCGCTATGTATTCGTATATAGCTCATGCCCCTGAAGGAGGAATATCGCTGTCCAAGTTTCCTCTTATCAATGCCTGGATAAATGAGGTTGAGAGTCTGGATAATTTTGTCCCAATGCCAGCGTCTGACATCGCACCAGCGCGCAATACCAGTCCGCATATTTAATTGAGGTCGTTATGTCTCTACCTAAGCTATCATCCTTGAACCCAGCGTTTCATCAAGGCGAAATTGCACTGCAAAAAAAGCTGGAAATTGACAGGGAAATCGGTGAGCGGACGAATGGTTTTATTCGTAGCTTTATGCCGGAACAACACAGGCAGTTCTTTACATCCAGTCCGTTCACTGTTTTCGCCTTGGTAGACGAAAAAGGCCACCCTGTAGCCACGCCTGTTTGGGGAGAAGGAGATTTCATAGAAAGTCCCTCTGCTACCCAATTGCGCTTTAGCCTACCAGTAGAAGTTTGGAATATGATGCAACACTCGTTAAATCTCGACGTGACTTCAGGCAGCAAAGTTGGAATCGTCGGCATTGAATACGCTACAAGGCGAAGAAATCGGTTGAACGGTACGATAAGTCACGCAACTAATGAAAACCTTACGGTATTGGTAGATCAAAGTTTCGGTAACTGCCCCCAATACATTCACAAACGAACCACAGTCAAAAAACAACGTGCCGTTCAGACTGCCCCAATGAAAACCACAGTAGGTGCCGGTGATTCTACATTTTTTACTTCAACATCGAATGTGCTCACCCCAAGCGCACACTCGCTAATATCAAGGGCTGAAACGTTTTTTATTGCCTCACGACATAAATCTTTAGGCCATGCAGCGAATGAAGGTCTAGACGCTTCTCACAGGGGGGGCAAAGCAGGCTTTGTTAAAGTGGAAGGGAATTCGTTAATCTTTCCCGATTTTAGCGGTAATAAATTCTTTAATACCTTGGGCAACATCCTACTAGACCCACGCGTCGGTCTATGTTTTTGGGATAATGAAACAGGCGACCTTCTGTTTATTAAAGCAAAGGCGAGTATCGAATCCCTCGAATCGAATATAACCGCATTTGAAGGTGCTGAGCGCTTTGTGTCTCTTTCGGTACTCTCGGTAACACATATTTCGGGTGTGTATCCCTACTCCCATGAGATCACAGACATGTCCCCCTATGCACTAAAGACAGGCGACTGGAAATAAGCGGTTAATTGATGAACCCTATCATCTAGTTAGCGTAATCAATTGGAATACCGTAACCAGAATGGTTACGCTGTTTAGACAAAAAGTCTTGGTTAGGTTTTGTAGACAAGGGCAAATGCCCGCGTAGACACAGGGGCAGAACATGAGTGATAAGCGTAACATCAAAATGTACAACAAACCCGCTGGCGGATGGGGAGCACTAAAGAGTGTAACCCAGAGCTGGATCCAAAGCGAAAAGCCACTTAAGAATCTACGAGCCATGCTCAAGACGAACCAAGACAAAGGCTTTGACTGCCCAGGCTGTGCGTGGGGTGAATCACCAGTAAGTGGTTTAGTGAAGTTTTGTGAAAATGGTGCTAAAGCAGTGAACTGGGAGTCTACCGGTCGCTATGTAGACCCAACATTTTTCTCAAAGTATTCGGTCGGCTCACTGAAAAAGCACACCGACTACTGGCTAGAGTCACAAGGGAGACTCACCCACCCTATGCGCTACAATGCTCAAGCAGACCATTACGAACCAGTATCATGGGACGATGCCTTCGCACTTATTGCCAAACACTTGAAGGGTTTACATTCCCCTCATCAGGCGGAGTTTTATACCTCCGGGCGGGCGAGTAACGAAGCCGCCTATTTATATCAGTTATTCGTACGCGCATTTGGCACAAATAATTTTCCCGATTGTTCAAATATGTGCCACGAAGCGTCGGGGCAAGGTATGAAACCTACGATAGGCGTGGGCAAAGGCACAGTTACGTTCAATGATTTTGCAAAAGCAGACACCATTTTTGTTATCGGCCAAAATCCGGGAACTAACCACCCTCGCATGCTAGAACCTCTTCGTGAAGCAGTACGAAGAGGGGCGCAAGTGGTATGCTTCAACCCGTTAAAAGAGCGTGGCCTTGAACGATTTCAAAACCCGCAGCATCCCGTTGAAATGCTAACCAATGGCTCTGAGCCAACTAATACCGCCTATTTCAGGCCTGCTCTTGGTGGTGACATGGCGGTTATGCGCGGCATCGCAAAATGGTTGTTAACTTGGGAACAAGAAGCCAAAGCAAACAATGCTCCTCCCGTATTCGACCACGACTTTATTAACACACATACCAATGGAATGGACGACTATTTGAGTGTCGTTGAAGCGACGAGCTGGGAGCATATTGAAGCGCAGAGCGGTTTATCAAAAGACGAAATACGTCACGCGGCAACCATGTACAAACGTGGAGAACGGGTGATCATGTGCTGGGCAATGGGGATCACCCAACACAAGCACTCAGTCGCTACGGTTCAGGAAATAGTGAACGTTCAACTACTGAGAGGAAACGTGGGCAAGCCTGGTGCAGGGCTTTCTCCCGTTCGTGGCCACAGCAATGTGCAGGGGGATAGAACCGTGGGTATTAACGAAGTACCGCCTAAAGCATTGCTTGACGCACTAGAGAACAAGTTTAACTTCGCCGTTCCACGAGAAAGAGGTCACAATACGATTCAAGCTATCCAGGCTATGGAAAGTGGTGAATCCAAAGTTTTCATCGGCCTAGGCGGTAATTTCGCCCAGGCGACGCCAGATACGCCGCGTACTCATGCTGCGCTGTCACAATGCGACTTAACCGTTCATATCGCCACCAAATTAAATCGTTCCCACCTAACCACAGGTAAAGACGCGCTTATATTACCCTGCTTGGGACGTACTGAAATTGACATGCAGGCTAGCGGGCAACAAGGCGTGACTGTGGAAGATACGTTTTCTATGGTCCATATCTCTTATGGCCAACTTCCGCCAAGCTCGCCCGAACTTCGCTCTGAACCCGCTATTATTGCTGGTATTGCGAAGGCGACGTTAGGCAACACGCCGGTAGACTGGGACTTCTTAATAAGCGATTACGACAATATTCGAGAGCTCATTGCCGACACCATAGACGGTTTTAAAGACTTTAACACCAAACTCGCTCAACCAGGTGGTTTTCATTTAGGTAATGCAGCAAGTGAGAGACGCTGGTTAACACCATCGGGCAAAGCCGAGTTTGCTGCTAACGGCCTGCCTGATTCACTATTAAATGCTGACCTCGTTGCGAAAGGTGAAGAGCCGGACCTCATTTTACAAACACTGCGCTCTCATGATCAGTACAACACAACTATCTACGGTATGGATGACCGCTACAGAAACGTGTTTGGCGCGCGGGACGTTCTGTTTGTCAATGAACGTGACATTAAGAAGCTGGGTTTTAACGATGGCGATAAAGTCGACATTACGTCAATGTGGAACGACGGCAAAACACGTCAAGTTAAACAGTTTATGTTGGTGGCTTACGACATCCCGCAAGGTCAAGCGGCAGCATATTACCCCGAAACCAATCCGTTAGTACCACTAGAAAGCTACGGTGATGGCACGTTCACACCAACATCAAAATTTATCGCGATCAAACTTTCGAAATCTGAATCAGATGGCCGAATAGCAGTCTCTGCGGTGTAAGTTTTTCTTTGCTTATCCGGTACTTATCAGTACAGGCCCTTTATTTTTAACTGGCTCGCTGCGCACTACTTTTCTTGCGGTGCGTAAGCTCTTGGAGGGTCATACTTAGGTACATGGATCAGGGTGAGACCGTAACGGCTTGCCCACTTTACTGATAAGGCTGTAGGAGCAGATAGCGTCACTACCAAAGGTAATTTAGCTCTTATCGCTTTTTGAACCAACTCTAAACTGCAGCGGCTTGTGAGCACAACAATACCTTCAGGTTGAAAGAGTTTTTGGGTGGTGATAGCACCAATTAATTTATCAAAAGCATTATGCCTTCCTATATCTTCTCGGCATGCCAGCACATTGCGCTTAGCATCAATGTAAAGCGCTCCATGCACTGCACCGCTCTGCTGAGCTAATGCTTGCGCATTAGATATAAGGCTTCGCAATCCTTTAAACCAGCTCACATCAGGCAAAGGCGATACATTAATAGACGTCAATTGAGGCAAAGCGTTGTCTAATGCCTCAACACCGCAGAGCCCACAGCCCGACGCCCCCGCCAATTGCCGTTTATTTTCCTTTAACTTCCAGAACGCCTGATTGGCAATTTCAACTTCAGCATTGATGTGTTCTTTGTGATGCGTCAATTCAATACCGTAAAGCTGGCGGGGATGTTCGATAATGTCGTTACTTAAACTGAAGCCCACAATGAAATCTTCAATATCGTTTGGGGTTATCAGCATTACGGCATAATTAATACCGTTATAACTAATGCTTAAAGCGACTTCTTCGGCAAGGGCAAACTTTTGAGTATAGGGTGCAGCATCTAAAACCAATGCGTGCTGTTCAGTGTTACTTTTCATGCGGCCAATCACCTGGAGTATTCACGTTCAACCACTCTACGTCATCTTCATTAGACATATTTGCGAGACGCTTTTTGTTGTCGCTTTCATCTTTACGCGCTGTTTTTTTGAGGCCGGCTTCTTTAAGAGAAACTGCATTGAGAATTTCTAAAAATCCTACCACTCGTCTTTTACTTTGCTCAACTAGATAGTTGGCTAAGAGGGCTTTGGTGTCCTGAGTAACGGGTAAATAGAAAGGCAAAAAGCGTTTTTCCACATAACATGCCTTTTCAGCCTCTCGCCCTCGCGAAACTAATATTCTCAAAAGCTCGGGCGTCATCTGCGGCATGTCAACGGGAAGAACAAGCAGTTCACAAGGATTGCCATTGTGATTATCAGATTGAGATAGTGCGTCTAAAACAGCATGTACTCCGCTAAGCGGACCTGCATCTTCAATTTTGTCATTCAAAAAGCCTGGCGTGTTACGACTAATTAACACTTTATCGCAACTCGCTGCCTGTAAAAGTAACGAAGCATTATCGATGAGAGTACGGCCCTGATAACGCATAAGTGCTTTATCTTGCCCCATTCTGCGCGATTGGCCACCCGCAAGCACTAAACCGATGAGTGTCGTATTCACTTTACTCACTGCGTATGCCTCCTTTATTGAAAATCTCCTCATATCCTTTTAAAAACTCAAAGCATTGCTTGGCAATGGGAGAGCTGGGTTCGCCTTTTCGCATGATGAGCCCTAGAGGCGAAATGGTTTTACCATCGTCAACAGTAACATAGGCGAGTCCTAAATCATCATTGGCCTTTGCGACGTTGGTTGGAAGGATCGTACAACACATCCCCTTTTTCACTGCTTGAAGTAAACAATGAACCGAGTCTGATTCAATAACGGGTTCATTGTTCACGCCTACATTTGCCATGTTCAACGTGATTGACTGCCTAAAGTGCATTGAAGGTGTTAATAACCCAAGTGGCAGTGATGAAAGAGACTGCCAGCTTAGGGTATCTTGCTCAAAGCAGTAATGATTTGGGTTATACAGCAACACCATTGGTGTAGCTTTAAACGGCAAAATATGGAAGTGTTGCGCGCTCATGCCTTCAAGGTAACAAAGACCCAGATCAAGTTCGTTACGGTGTAGCGCGTTAACGATATACTCACTACTATGTGTTTGTAAGGAAAACTGTAGTGCACTGTGCTGTTTTGAGAGGGTGTCAATAATGTCGATAGGATCGACACTCGCTAGAGGAACGGCACCGATCCGAAGTCGGCCAACTAAGGCACCTTTGCACGATGCAGCTTCCGCTTGTAATCCGTCACACGCCGCTAAGATATTCCTTGCCCATGCCAAAATTCTTTCACCTTCCGGCGTAAAGCCTTGGAATCTGTGGTTGCGAGCCACCAACTGAATGCCAAGCTCATCCTCTAAATTATGAAGACGTGAAGAAAGCGTGGGTTGTGTAACATTGCACGACTTAGCCGCTTTACCGAAGTGCTGCGTCTCACCTAACGCGACCAAAAACCGGAGCTGACGAATATCCAAAGACCAATACCTTAATCATGATAGATAGCTTCTATCATGATTCTACCAACGGAATGCTTGACTTGTAAGTACATTAAACGCATGTTTTTAGAATAAGCCAAAAATTCCAAAAATATGTGTACATGCTGATTGATAGAAACTATCACTCAACATTATTCGCCCAGCATAGATTTAGCATTTTGTTCTGCGCAAGCGCTGCAACGCTGCTAGACCGACATCGCCTGAAAAATTTGTAGACGACGTGTACTAGCGCCTGTTGACCTTTGATGGTGCCTTCTTACAACAAGTCCCATTGAAAATAGAAATAGCCATACCGTTGCGGCTTCACTTACTGCATGAGTAACCGTAGTCAAATAGCCAATATCAGCAAACGACGCTACAGTGGTATCACTTAACGAAATTGGATATGGCCCCAAATACCCTGTCATTAGGTCTGATGAACCACCAGGCCAAGGTTCGTCCCAGTGACTGTTGGCAGTGCCGCCTCCTCCCCCTAGTTCCACAGGAATAAATGTGGCGTTTTCAACAAACTCGCGGCGATAAATTTCCAAAGCGTACTCTCCGGTGTAACGCCCTGAACCGCTGGCGTAGTTAGATTGGCTGCCCGCAATAAAAAAGTCGGTTGTCCACAATGTTCCAAATCCAATAACATGGGCCATCTCGTGTACGATGACATCAAAAAGCGTACCGCGACTTTCTAAGCTTGCAAGGTCTGCCGTATCAAAACGCATGCGGCCTTTATTTGCATAAACAAAAGTGCTGTCTGGTAGCTGAGTGATACCCGTTGGGCCAGCACTACCCAATACGCCACCCACACCATCAAGTGCAACGCCACTCGCATCTATAACAATATTGTGATTAAACTCGCTTTGAACGCCTATTAAGTAAGACTCCCAATAAGCGATTGCATCATCAAAAACGCTGGATTGTGAAAGTGTTAAACCACCAAGATCGTTAATAGAAATTTTGAATAGTCCTGCATTTGCTGAAAAAGACACACACAACGACACCACAACACTGAAGAACCACTTAATTGAGACACCCATGGCACCCCTCCAAAACTAAGAAAAAACGTTCGATGCAAATAAAATGAGTAACGTAGGCCTGTTTATCTTTGCTGTATTTCAAAGCTCAACAGGGTAAGAACTAAAAAAACTATAGTAGAGAAAACCGTATGTAGGTATGAGAAAGATTGCTTGTTAACGGCAAAAGTAAAAATTACTAAAGATCAACGTGTTGAATTTTTTAACAGAGAATGCTTAACCGTAAGTCGTTCGCCATTGGCACAATGACGTATTGGGAGGGGGCGAATTATTGAAATTTTTTACGTCTACTTTCCCGCTTACCACGCTCTGTGATACAGAGCGCGGCTGCGAGAATGAATTAGAGGGCCTACCAGGTTAAATCATCTGGAATTTCATAATCGGCGTACCAATCATCTTCTTCTTCATCTTTACCATCGGCTCCGCTCTTATCTAAATCAGCACGGTAAATAACTGAAGCCTCGTCGCGCTGCGCAATTTTGTCAGCAACGGGGGCTGGTACTAGTTCATAAGCGTCATCTAACAATACAACAGCCAAACGACCTTTTGTCACTTGCTTGTGCATCTCTTCACTTACATACAGACGCTTTACTACGTTGTCGTGCGTAAAGTTAAGTAAGGTTTCGCCATTGCGCGGTTGTTTGTTTACAGTAATAAGCTGCCTTACCTGCGCAATAATTGAGCGCTTCTCTCGCTCTTGCTGTTGAAGCTGGTTTAGCTCGCGTGAGCGCGCTTTTTTCTCTTCAGCTGCTTGTTGAGCAGCAATAGTCGCTTCATCAACGACAGGTTGTTTTTGCTTATTCTTTTGCTTTTGTTTTTTGCGTTTATCTGCACGCGCTTGCTTTGCAGATGCTTTATCGGCCAAACCGGCTTTCAGTAGTTGGTCTTGTAAGGAGGCCATAATTACTCTCTGTTACTCTGTTTCTATTGATACGCTTTGCAGACGTTTACCGTCTTTTAACTACGTAACAAGCCCGAGCAATGCCGGGCTTGTGAATTTCAATTAAAGGACTATTTTTACCTTTTCCGATGTAACGGCGTTACTTCTTCTTGGCTTTGGTCGCTGGCTTTTTAGCGGCTTGTTCCTGCCATTTGCCATTGTCGTACCACGCAGACCATCCTGTTGCTTTACCGTTGTCATTTTCAGACATCACGTATTGCTGTTTGGTCTTTCTGCTGTATCGAACTATTGCAGGGTTACCATCAGGGTCCGTTTGTGGCGCATCAGCAAGATAGTAGAATTTCGGCGAAATTCTATCTCTAAAGCGAGCAAGTTCTTCTACTTTCGGTGCACGAGTTTCACGCGACTTTGGAAAGTTGTGCGCCGCTAAGAAAATTCCCGAAGCGCCATCACGTAGCATAAAGTGCGCGTCAGACTTTTCACACGGAAGCTCAGGTAAATCTACCGGATCTTCTTTTGGCGGCGCAGCTTCGCCGTTTCTAAGCAGCTTACGAGTATTCTTACACTCTTCGTTGGTGCAGCCGAAGTATTTACCAAATCGACCGTTTTTAAGCTCCATATCGCTGCCACATTTATCACACTCAATAATGGGGCCGTCATAGCCTTTTATCTTGAATGTGCCCGTTTCAACTAAGGTGCCATCACATGTTGGTGTGTTACCACACACATGAAGTTTACGGGTTTCGTCAACCAAGTAACTGTCCATCGCCGTGCCGCACTTAGGACAACGCTTTTTAGAACGAAGCGCTTCCGTTTCGAGCTCTTCTTCATCGTCCACTTTCACGACTTCATCACCAGGCGTTAAATTCATGGTGTTTGTGCAGCGCTCTTTCGGCGGTAAATTGTAGCCTGAACAGCCCAAGAATACGCCGGTTGATGCGGTTCTCACGTTCATTTCACGGCCGCATTTATCGCACTCAACACCTGCAGGTACTGCCTGATTCAAGCGCATACCGCCCTCTTCAGGGTCTTTCTCAGCGTTTAGGAGTTTTCCGTAGAAGCCGCTGTAAAAGTCGTTGAGCACGTCCTTCCAATCTTTCTTGCCTTCAGCAATATCATCAAGATGTTGCTCCATGTTGGCAGTGAAGTCATAGCTCATTAAATCGTCAAAGTTTTCCATCAGACGATCGTTTACGATTTCGCCCATTTTCTCGGCATAAAAACGCTTATTCTCTAAGCGCACATAGCCGCGATCTTGAATCGTCGAAATAATACTGGCGTAGGTCGATGGACGACCAATACCGCGTTTTTCAAGCTCTTTTACCAACGAAGCTTCATTAAACCGCGCTACAGGCTTGGTGAAGTGCTGTTTAGGATCAAGCGCTTTTAAGTCAAGCAGATCGCCTTTTTGTACATCAGGCAACATGAGCTCTTCTTCGCCTTTTTTACGAAGCTGAGGTTGAACGCGAGTCCAACCATCGAACTTAAGTACGCGGCCTTTCGCCGTCAGCTCGTAATCACCAGCCGCCACTTTGATAGTGGTTGCATCGTACTTAGCTGGAGTCATTTGACAGGCCACAAACTGGCGCCAAATAAGCTCATAAAGTCGCTGTGCATCGCGCTCCATATCGCCCAAACTTGCAGCACTTATGCTCACGTTTGAAGGACGGATCGCTTCGTGCGCCTCTTGCGCACCTTCTTTACTGCCGTAGCGATTTGGCGAATCAGGCAGGTACTTGTCACCAAAATTATCTGAAATGTACGCACGAGCACTGTCCAAGGCCTCTTGGCTTAAATTGGTTGAATCCGTACGCATATAGGTGATGTAGCCCGCCTCATAAAGGCGCTGTGCCATCATCATGGTTTTCTTAACACCAAAGCCCAATCGAGTACTTGCCGCTTGTTGTAGCGTTGAGGTAATAAATGGTGCAGAAGGACGACTTTGTGTAGGCTTTGACTCGCGGCTTTCTACCGTGTAGTTAGCCCCTTCTAAGTCAGCAAGCGCTTTATCTGTTTCGGCCTTGTTTTTAGGCTTGAACGCATTGCCCTGGTCTTTTGCTACCAGCATGCGTAGTGCCGCCTTTTGCTGGCTAGTTAAATCTGCGTGTACGTCCCAAAACTCTTCAGGTACAAACGCTTTAATTTCTCGCTCACGCTCTACAACAAGCCTAACTGCTACCGATTGAACACGCCCAGCTGACAGGCCTCGCGCAATTTTTTTCCACAAAAGTGGCGATACCATAAAGCCTACAACACGGTCTAGGAATCGACGAGCCTGCTGCGCGTTGACGCGAGAGATGTTTAGTTCGCCCGGATCTGAGAACGCATCTTGAATCGCGTTTTTAGTAATCTCGTTAAACACCACTCGCTGGTAAGTTTTGTCTTTTTTACCTAGCAGCTCTTGTAAATGCCATGCGATCGCTTCCCCTTCGCGGTCCAAATCGGTCGCGAGATAGATAGTGTCAGCATCTTTTGCAAGCTTTTTAAGTTCGTTAACGACTTTCTCTTTACCCTGCAGCACTTGATAGTGGGCTTTCCAGTCTTTCTCTGGATCCACACCCATTCTGTCTACAAGCTTCAAATATTCGTGACGGCGAAGATATTCTTGACGCTCTTCTTCGCTTAAAGTTTTGAGTTCTTTAGCCGGTTTTTTAGGCTCTACTTTGCCTAAAGCCTTCGTCGGAAGATCTCGCACGTGGCCAACCGAACTTTTTACGATAAAATTTTTACCGAGATATTTATTTATCGTTTTCGCTTTGGCTGGTGACTCGACTATGACCAGTGATTTTGCCATATAATTGAACTAAACCTATTGATTTTTAATGACTATTTACGTCAAATTCTGAAAATTGGAGCAACCTTGCACTATATATAGGGTACTCGCTCTTTTTTAACATATATCTACAAAGTGAATGGAAAACAAGATCTTCTTCATACTTATTCTTTCCTTTGCTTTAAACACGCACAAAAACTGTACAATAAATAAGCGGTGCGATTGGCATTGGCCTTAAAAGCCGTATAATGCCAGCCATTCCAACCTAGCCTGACAACTTGTTCAGGTGTGAAGAAGTGCATCGTTTGCCCCTGTAAAAGAACGAAAGCGTTGCCGCTGCTATTAAATTAATCGCAGTGCGTATGGAAAAGTAACATATAGGGTCAAGCGCCAAAACTCCAAGAATGAGGGAAAGTATGAAGCAGTTTGAAGTTAACTTTGATGGTCTTGTAGGACCTACCCATAACTATGCCGGTTTGTCGTTTGGCAATGTCGCTTCCCTGAACAACGCAAACGCAAAGAGCAGTCCAAAACAAGCTGCAAAGCAAGGCTTAGCCAAAGCAAAGGCGTTGGCCGATATGGGAATGGTTCAAGGTGTGTTGGCCCCACAAGAGCGTCCTGACATCGCCGCACTGCGCCGTTTAGGCTTTACAGGCTCTGATGCTCGCGTGCTAGAAAGCGCTGCAAAGCAATCTCGCGAGATTTTCCTTGCTTGTTGTTCTGCCAGTAGCATGTGGACTGCAAATGCCGCCACTGTGTCTCCTAGTGCCGATACTGCCGATGGTCGCGTTCACTTTACCCCTGCAAACTTAACCAACAAGTTCCATCGTTCACTAGAGCCTCAGGTTACAGGCAATATCCTGCGCGGTACATTTGCCAATGAAAAGCACTTTGCTCATCACCAGCACCTGCCAGATAACGAGCATTTTGGTGACGAAGGTGCAGCCAACCACACGCGACTTTGCCGCAACTATGGTCAGGCAGGCGTAGAGTTGTTTGTTTATGGTCGTCATGCATTTGATACCAGCAAACCAGCACCGAAAAAATATCCTGCTCGCCAAACGCTAGAAGCATGCCAAGCAGTAGCTCGCTTACACGGTCTAGACGACGATGGCGTAGTTTACATGCAGCAAAACCCAGACGTTATCGACCAGGGCGTATTTCACAACGATGTGATCGCTGTTGGTAACCAAAATGTGTTGTTTTTCCACGAGCAAGCGTTTTATCAAAAAGACGCAGGATTTAAAGAGCTTCAAGCTAAATTCGGTAGCGAACCGCTTCACTTTATCGAAGTGCCGACCGCTGAAGTCTCTGTACAAGACGCAGTAAAAACCTACTTGTTCAATACGCAAATTATAACGCTTCCAAGTGGTGATATGACCATCATCGCGCCAACTGAGTGTGAGGAAAATGAAGCCGTTAAGCGCTATTTAGACAAGCTGGTAACTCTGGGTACGCCCATTAAGTCGGTTAATTATTTTGATGTTAAACAAAGCATGCGTAATGGCGGTGGTCCGGCATGTTTGCGTTTGCGCGTTGCGATGAATGACCAAGAACTTGCCGCAGTTAATCAAAATACGTTAATCAACGATACACAGTTCGCTCGCCTAAACGCTTGGGTCGACAAGCACTATCGAGATGAATTAGGTGAAGATGACTTGCGCGATCCGCAGCTTCTCATTGAATCTCGTACTGCGCTTGATGAGCTTACACAAATCCTTAAAATTGGTTCGGTTTACCCATTCCAACAGGCGTAAGTTAAGTCTGATTAAAATTAAGCGAAAAAAAAAGCCGGCTATAAGCCGGCTTTTTGTTACTTGTTAAGTATAAACTCTTTATGGTGTGACCAGCGTACACTGATCAGTTACGCCGAATGGATTAGCCGGCGGTGACGCCCCTTCATCCGTCACGTCGTCAGCAGAAATACTTAGGGTGTAACGCATCTTCGCACTTGCTTCACTGCCTGTAGACTGCCCGAACACTGAAATGACGGCGTCATACCAGATTGCATAGCTGCGAGGATAACGGTATTCCAATTCCGCGTAGCCATTCTCATCTGTCACCGCTGCACCGTTGGCAAACGCGATGGTCCCAATTAATCCAGGAGTTAACATACCGTCTTCATTGGTATCTTCATCTCTTGGTGTTGTATCCAAAATACCGTTGTCGTTAACGTCTTCGGTTTCACAGTTTTGATTTACTATTGCAACCCATTGAGAAGCATCATCGTCGAATACCCAAAAGCCGGTTCTATACTCACCGCCATTTACGTATTTTACCGGCGCAACTGACGCAGTCAGGTTGACGCCACTGACTGGCTGACCTGCAGAATCTGATACAAACACACCAAAGCGCTTTAGGTAAGAAGTCGATGTGGCTTCTTCAAGCTCATTACCCGTTCCTAGCGAGATATCAAAAGCACGTGCGCCCACTGTTAACACAACCTCGTCGTCAATGGCTGGGTCGTCAGCAACAAAAGCGGTAACCACTACTGCGTCTTGAGTCGATACCGAGCCTGAAGTAAAGACGGTGGTCGCTATCCCCTTACTGTCGGTGGTTGCCTGAGAAGGTGATACAAATCCGGTCGATACGTCAGATACAGAGAAGTTAACCACACTGTTCTTGACCAAGTTTCCATCAACGTCGCGAACAACTGCACTGATGGTACTGGTTTGACCGTCAGGGCCAATGATGTCAGGTGATGCATCGGCAATCAGTGTGTGAGGTGTGGTAGCAATAAACTCAATCTGAGTGAGTGCTGAAACCAACACATTCCCACTTCCGTCACTCGCTGATGCAGTAATTGAAGAGATACCTGCATTATTCGCACTGATATCAATACTTGCTTGCCCTTCTGCATCGGTCACTACAGTTGCGTTGCCCGCAATAACGCCACGTGACGCGCTAAAAGTAACATTCTGACCTACCACAGGCGTGTTGTCTTGACGCCACTGGACCGTAATAGTTTGAGTCTGCCCTAGCGGCACTTCCTCTGTAGGCAAGTTGACAAAGTTAAATTCGTCTTGCTGAACTTGCACCGTAAAGCTTGTCTCAGCATTAAGTGCTGCCGCAGTGATAGTATCTTCGCCAGACGTTGATGCAGTGTAAGACACTGTCGCTTGTCCGTTTGCGCCCGTATTAACAGTCGTGCTGCTAAGCGTTCCGTTAACCGCACTTAGCACTACGTCTTGGTTGAGAATTGATGTTCCGTCAGAGTCCTGAACACGAATTGTATAATCTACGCTGTCGTTCAAAATAACTGACGATGCACCGTTGATGGTGACTTCTGTACCAGCAATGGTAATTTCAACTGTTTGCGTAAGGCTGCCTGCACCTGCTGTAATGGTGACGGTGCGGTTTGACGCATCGTTTTGAGACGTTAATATTGCGCGCGCTGTACCATCTGCGGCGGTTTCTGGTTGAGTTAATTGAAGTTCAACCCCATCGCCTGATGCGGCAGAGAAGCTTACTTCTACCCCTTCCATCAGCACACTTTGTTCATTTTTAACCAGTGCTATCAACTCAACTTCATCACTACCGCTTGAGGCGAGTTGAATACTGTTAGCATAAAGCTCCAGTGACGCGGGCTCTTCACTTACCGTTGTACTGCCCGTAGAGCTGAATGTAGTTGAATCCGCTTCACCCGTTGGCAAAGTAGCCGTTACTTCACCATCCCCTGATGCGCTTCCCACCGACATACCGATCGACGCTACGCCTTCAGCATTAGTCAGTGCAGTGGCAGTATCGTTAGAAAACGTCGCTAAATCATCGTTGCTCAATGAGAAAGTTAGGAGCAAATCGGCTTGAGGCTCACCCTCAGAATTGGTCACGGTTGCCAGTGCAACCAATGCGTTGCTAGAAGATAAGCTGTTGTCTGCTTCCCCAGCTGCATTTTGTAGGGCTAGCGATACACTTATTGTGGTTGGGTCGGTGCTTGTCACCGCTGTGGCTGAAAACGTAGTAGTTCCCGTTTCGCCGCTACCAAGCGCAGCGGTAATTTCGCCATCTCCAGAAGCCGTGCTGGCATTAAGACGTAATCGGGCTACACCATTTGAATTTGTACGCGCCGTTCCCGTGTCGTTGCCAAACTCGGCTAGTTGTTCATTGCTTAGCGTAAAGGTTAGTAACGCGTCTGCATGCGGATTGCCATCTTGATCTGACACGGTCGCAACAACAAACAGACTATTGTCTTCAGAAAGGCTGTTGTCGCTTGCTCCACTTTCATTTTCCAGTGTTAAAGCGATTGAATAGGTTGGTGATGTGGTACCGCCGTCTCCGCTTCCGTTGTCCGTGTTATCTCGAGAGACTGATGAACCGCCCCCACCACATGCTGTTAGCATAAATAATGCGCTAATTAGGCTTAGCGTTTTCGCTAATGTCGACATAATTCGTTCCTGAACCTCTTTTATTGACAATTGCGTCGTTTTTTATGTTTAAAAATCAACTGAATCTGGCACACTACGAAAGATTAAAAATATAAAAATGCACAGGGAACATTAATGTCTTCATCTGCACATAAATATAGTTTAACCGCCCGCATCTTTATCGGCATGGCTGCCGGTATCTTGACTGGTGTCTTTCTCCAATTATTGTTTGATGATAGCGGAGATTTTACTTTTTCGATATTCGGTTTAGAGTTCTCAACGTATAACATTCTTGTAGAAGGTATATTTTCCACTCTCGGCCAAATATTTATTGCCAGCTTAAAAATGCTTGTGGTTCCTCTTGTGTTTGTTTCCTTAATTTGCGGAACCAGCACACTGTCTGACCCTAGTAAATTGGGAAGACTTGGCGCAAAGTCAGTCGGACTCTATGTTGTCACAACCGCCATTGCCATAACACTAGCCATGAGTATAGCTTTAGTGGTGTCTCCGGGTGATGGGCTAAATCTAACAACAGAAACTACCTTCCAAGCGAAAGAGGCCCCTAGCCTGTCTGACGTTATCGTTAACATGTTCCCAAGCAACCCAATTAACTCAATGGCACAGGGCAACATGCTACAGATCATTGTGTTTGCCGTACTGTTTGGTATAGCAATGGCGATGACAGGTGATGCGGGCAAGCGTCTTACCGCTATCTTTGAAGATATTAATACGGTAATCATGCGTCTTGTTACCATCATCATGAACTTAGCGCCATACGGCGTGTACGTGTTGATGGCGAAACTCTTCTCCACTATTGGTGGCGAAACAATTCTGAGCCTGGCGAAATATTTCTTCTTAGTATTTGGCGTGTTAATCCTTCACGGCCTGGTAACCTACTCAGTGCTGCTAAAAGCTTTATCGGGATTAAACCCTGTTATCTTGATGAAGAAAATGCGTGACGCTGCGCTATTCGCATTTAGTACCTCAAGCAGTAGCGCTACCTTGCCCGTCACAATGGAAACGGCGAAAAACAAGCTTGGCGTAGGTAACTCGGTATCGTCGTTCACCCTGCCGCTAGGCGCAACAATTAACATGGACGGCACGGCCATAATGCAAGGTGTTGCCACGGTCTTTATTGCCCAGGTTTACGCTGTCGATTTAAGCCTTGGCGACTATATGATGGTAGTACTTACCGCCACCCTTGCTTCTATCGGAACCGCTGGTGTGCCAGGTGTGGGCCTTATCATGCTAGCTATGGTATTGCAGCAAGTGAACCTACCGGTTGAAGGGATCGCACTTATTATCGGTGTAGACAGACTGCTGGATATGACACGCACTGCGGTAAACATTACAGGCGACTGTATGGTGTCGTGCATTGTAGCTAAAAGCGAAGGAGCATTGGACGAAAGCGTTTATAACGATCCTAAAGCCGGTTTGAAGCAGGAAGATGTGGACTTCGAACATTTTGAAAAGAATAAATAACGACTACAAAAGCTTCTGTAGCTCGATTTACATATGAGTTTACAGAAGCAGTCGCAAACTAAAAAAGGCCAGCATCAATTGCTGGCCTTTTTAGTTAGTTGCTTGCTCCGTTATACCAATCCGCATAGATAATTGCCCACTCAGAAGGCGCTGGCAAGCTTCCTAGCAAAGCGTGGGAATGCAGGAATGGCTGTACCCTTTCAAATTCCCAGAATGAAGCTAGGAAGCTTGCCAGACCTTCCCGAAGGGCGAGTTTAAAATGTCCGTACTCTTTGTTGTGTCACCTTGATGTAGAACCACTATACCTGCGGTAACACGCCGCGATTACGAACATTTTAACTCTCGCTGAGTGGGTAATGATCTATGCTGACTGGTATTACTTACCCTGTTGAGCTTAAAGTTAGTGAAGCGCTGATGAAGGTGATACCTTGGCTGCCTTTTGCGCTGGATAAATAGTAGCGCCCACACTCAAGAACATAGCAACAACCACGGTTACTACAACGTCTTGCCAATGTAGATCAGATGGTAGGAAATCGATGAAATATATATCGCCTGATAGAATTTCTATGCCTATCGCCACCTCAATAAAGCGAACAATCTCAGAGAGGTTAGGTGCTACCAGTAGCGCTAAAACCACACCTACAGTAATGCCTATAACGCCATTGATAACGCCCTGCAACACGAAGGTATTGCGAATTAAACGATCCGTCGCTCCCATGGTTTTTAATATTGCGATGGCAGCCTGTTTGTCTCTAACCGCCATAACCAGTGACGACACAATGTTAAAACAAGCAACGGCAATGACCAGCGTCAAGGCGATATACACCACAGCTCTAACTAGCTGAATATCGTTATATAAGTGGCCTTGGGTACGTGTCCAGTCAGACATGTAAACACCCTGAGGGTAGCTGTAACCTATATCTCGCATCGTGTCGTAAGATGAAAATGGGTCGATAAGTGTAAACTGAATTCCTTGTGACTTAGATGAAATACCAATAGCTTCAGACGCTGTTTCCAAGTGCATTAAACCCAGTTGGTTATCGAGTTCACCGCCAACAGATAGCACTCCAGAAATAGAAAGCGTAATTGAACGTGGGGCTTTGAAGGTTAGATCCTGAGTTGTTTGAGGAATGAGTATTTGAACAATGTCACCAATATTAAGGTCCATGGAAGCGAAAATACCCTTTCCTACAATGAGACCATTTTTCTGCGTCGAAAAACGTTGCCAATCCTCACTTGTGACTCTTTCAGCATATTTGTCGCTAACACTGTTAACCGGAATACCAGTAACGCTAATTGCCTTCAATTCCCCCTTTGACTGCAACATTCCGGTTATCCCTGTGTATGGCGTGACAGAGGCAATACGGCTATCTTGAGACAAACGATAGAGCTGCGCGTCTAAATTTTCTATTCCGCTTTCGCTCTTGCTATATAATTCACCATGAGGGACCACACTCAAAATACGACTTGTAAGCTCTTTTTCAAACCCGTTCATTACGCTCAGCAACACAATTAGTACAAAGCAACCAAGGGCAATCCCAATGGTGGATGACATCGAAATAAAAGAGATGAAACGCTGTTCTGAACGTGTTTTTCTGAAGCGTTGGGCCAATTCAAAGGCGAGCATCTTGGCTCTCCTTGAATAACGTATCGCTCGCTAATCTGCCGTCCTTTATCTTCAGCACCCTGTCCATTTTCCCGGCCAAGGTAATATCATGGGTAACGACAACAAACGCTGTCCCTTTTTTATCACTTAAGCTAGTAAGCAGTTTATAAATTTGGTCACCCGTCGAGTCATCAAGATTTCCTGTAGGTTCGTCGGCCAGTACCACTGATGGCTCGGTAACTAAAGCTCGTGCTATTGCCACACGCTGTCGTTCACCGCCTGACATGGTCGATGGTAAATGGTCGACGCGGTGAGAAAGCCCAACTTCATCTAACATTTCACGAGCCTTGCCGTGGGCCAATTTGGTCGAGAGCCCTCTAATTCTTAGCGGCATTGCTACATTTTCTAACGCTGTGAATTCGCCGAGTAAATGATGAAATTGATAGATAAAGCCCATTTCGTCATTGCGAAGCTTTGCTAATGCATTTCCAGATAATTGACCGAGTGATTTTCCATTGAATTCGACTTCACCGCTAGAAGGTTTATCTAACCCTCCAAGAATATGTAAAAGGGTGCTTTTACCTGAGCCGGAGCTACCTAAAATAGCAACATGTTCGCCAGCTTTTATTGAAAGAGAGACATCGTGTAAAACGGGGGTAGCATTACTGCCATCTTGATAGGTTTTATTAATATTGCGGCAAATTAGCACGTCCTGCATGCGAGTATTCTTCTTTAATTTCCAGACGGTGAATGGTAGCGTTAAACACTACCAACACCAACTGAAAAATAACAGCGCTAAAACGTAAATATGAATCTGTATTATTGCGTGCCTTGAACGCTTTTGGCCAACGCATCCGCAGACTGTGGCTTGCCAAATAACCACCCTTGACCAAAGCCAATGGTTAATCCTTTCAGTTCATTGCATTGATCAATGTTTTCAACCCCTTCTGCAATCAAATCAACATTAAGTCCTTCGGCAATACTCACAATGTGAGGGATGAGTGATGAACGAATGCTGTTATCTTCCATATCCATAACAAAGCTGCGGTCAATTTTAAGGTAATCACAGTTTAGCGTTTTAAGCTGGCTTAAATTTGAATAACCCACTCCAAAGTCGTCAATTGCAAATAAGAAGCCTTTACTCTTCAGTGACTTAATATGCTTCACCGCACTATGAGTGGCGATTTGCTCATCTTCAGTGATCTCTAATACTAACTTGAAGTTCTTCACGTTCATATCTAGTACAAAGTCTAGGTCCAAACAACCTTCGCGGGTAAAATCGAAGGGGAATAGATTAAACGATACCTTAAAGCCTTCGGGGATCTCTGGGTTTTCGTTGAGTTCTCTCATGGCGGTGATAATCATATCAACCGTAAATTCCCAGGTCATATCCTGCTCTTTTACCTGAGGAATAAATTCGTCAGGGTAAATCGGCCCAAATTCATCCTCAAATCGACTCAATACTTCGCACCCAATGACCTTTCCCGATTCCAAGTTTACAAAAGGTTGGTACAAGCAATAGAACTTATGCTCTTTTAGCCCTTTACTGACGCGAGACTCAAGTGAACGTCGTCGTCTTAAATAGTTAAAGGTAAGCATATGCGTCAACGCTGCTGTCATTAACATAGCAAACACAAACAACACCAGCTTGCCCATGTGCAAATCTAGTACGCGACCGTGATCAGATTTCACTTTTAGGCAGGTATGATTGTAGCGTTCATCACACTGGATAAATTGTAAGGAAAAGTAGCCAGTGCGTGCGTCCATGTCATCTTGGCTGAGGGTAGAACCGACAAGGCTAGGATTACCTGCCATATGATAAAACTGATCGCCATTGTAGAACAGCTGCCAATCTTGCGTGTAGCTGTAACCAATGACACTATCCATATCCAATACTGCGTTGTAACGTCCGCGCTGTACTATAGTACCGGTAGCTTGTTTATCGAAAAGCTGAAGAGGAGTATTTATCCAAAAAGCGTCGCCAAGCTGAGTATAAAAATCAGGCTTAACCTCTTTCATGGGCTCTTCTAGAATGCCCAAATAAGTACTGCACAATAGCTCGTTATTTTGATAAAAACCTATCTCTTTTACAAATCGAGAGCGAAACAAGGTTTTTCGCATTTCCGCTAAGTTATCCATTTCACAGGTTTGATACGGAAGCGCATTTAGGTAATCGAGCGTGATCTCAGCATCTCTAAATACTACGCGCACATTATCTAGTATTTCTGTAGCGCGACTCTCCTCTTGTTCTCGAATAAACACAAACATAACGATAGCGAGTAATAGGGTCACACCCACTACGCTTAGCAATGACACCCCAATTGCTTTTAAATTATCAGCAAGAAAGTACTGTTTTTGGTCGCTTTTATTCATAATTTCCGTGTTTTTTTAGCGTGAACGACCTAACTTTAGTACAAATTAAAAAAAAGACACTACGACTTTAGGGCATGTTACTGTTTGTTGGGTGTTTTTTTACTTTATAGAAGACTATTAATCGAAGAGGAATAATGTTTCTAGTGTTACATTGTGCAATTGGGAAATGGAGCAATTTCTTGAATGGCTAACTGACAAGAGGGTAAGGATAAATAAAGTGCGATTGCGAGAATAGCAATTTTAACGACAGAGTAAAAAGAGAACTTTTTGAATTTCCCCAGAAGGGGGAATTATCTAAGAAGAAAAGCTTATCATTAATGGCGGAGCGGACGGGACTCGAACCCGCGACCCCCGGCGTGACAGGCCGGTATTCTAACCAACTGAACTACCGCTCCGCATAATGGGAAGCGCGCTTTATTCGATTAATGGCGGAGCGGACGGGACTCGAACCCGCGACCCCCGGCGTGACAGGCCGGTATTCTAACCAACTGAACTACCGCTCCAAATAATCGAGATTGCGCTGTATAACTAAATGGCGGAGCGGACGGGACTCGAACCCGCGACCCCCGGCGTGACAGGCCGGTATTCTAACCAACTGAACTACCGCTCCGAAGACCTTTTAGTTATACCATTGAAAGAGTGGCGGAGCGGACGGGACTCGAACCCGCGACCCCCGGCGTGACAGGCCGGTATTCTAACCAACTGAACTACCGCTCCACATCTTCAATGTTATCAGTGAGTTGACTTGGCTGTTGTTGCCCTGTCCCCTGACTGCGGCGCAGATAATACGTATTCCCCTATGTGGAGTCAACGCTTTTTATTAATAAAATTGTCATCTGCGGTTTGTTTGCCTGTTAAATAGGCATTATGTCGAAATAAAATTCAAACTGAACAAATTAGCGACGCCTTAAACTGAAGCGCTGGTCTCCCTGCTATTCCTTTTCAGCTTTTTCACGCTTTTTGAATAGCCCTAACAGTTTTTTAAACCCCTTAGGTTCAGATTCCATAGTAAGGTCAGCATCGGTGGTTTCTCCGGATGGCTTTGCAATACTATTTGCTTGCTTAGGCGCAGACGCCTTTTTTCGCATAATAATAATTACAGCAGCAGCGATTACTCCGATGAGCACTATAGACCCATTTACGGCCACCAGAATGAGGGTTAGCGTCCCATCATCCATTTCATCTTCTACCGAATTTGGCTGCATATCGTCTTGTGGCACTTCAGGTTGCGTTATTGAGGGTGCACTGCCATCAACGATAGGATCTTTTCCATTGATTAAAGGGTCTTCAACCTCAGGCTCGGCAGGTCCCTCTGCCACAAAACTATATTCAGGGACATCTAATATAAAATCGCGCCCATCCATTGTCGTGCCGTAAGCAGTGAGTTTTACCCTAAAAATTCCTTCTTCGTAGGCGACAATTAAGTGCTCTCGAGGATCCACACCGCCTTCTGTTAGCGAAAAATTCTGCATATCGGAATTAGGAAACTTCACTTTGCCATCGACTAACAGTGACTCGATGTCGACTAATTCACGGTCTACATCAATGATAATTTTATGATATCCCTCTCCGCCTCCATCCATTTCAACATCAATAGACACGGGATTTTCATGTAAGACGATAAGTTCGCCTATTTGCTCGCGGGTGTACATTGGTGTGCTTACGCGAAAAATAGGCTTCCATTCACCAGCCGGTATTTTCAAGTTGAACTGGCCAGTAAAAACGCCATCTCCTGGTCGCTCATCCATCCCTCGCCCATCGTCTTTAAATGTCGCTATGCGCTGGTCATTTGTACCAAAGTTGCCGTAGTTAGGGTTATTGGTACTCTTAAACTCAATCTCTAAGTCGACGACATCTCTGAACTGTTTGTTTTCTATAGGCTTGCCGTTGTTGGTTAAATAGGCTGTGGATTTAAGTATTTCGCCGGCAAACAGCACATTCGGTAACGGCTCAGCATGAAGTTCAACATTAGACAAAACCATTACACGGCTTTGCGGTAATACTTGACCTACAGCTTGCCAAGGTCCTGGCACAGGATCTTTGATGGTGATCATGTCAAAGGTATCAGCGTCGTACCACTGCACCTTTTCTTCGTCGACGCGCCCTTGAAATAGCTTTGAACCATCGGGTCTAACCAGCACTACAGGGGCAGAACCGTACTCCCTAAAGAAAACCATGGTGATTTCTTTAACGTTATAGTCAACGCGAAAGCGGTTTTGTAACAGTTGAATGGAGTTGGTGTATTCATCACCAAGCTCTGTAAGAGGAGATGTATCTATTGTTGTGTTGCTTGATTGAGCATTTTGTACAGCGCTATCAGCAAGCTGCCTTGCAGCGTCGCGTTCGTCTTCTTGCGACTGAGCGCTAGCGCTTAAGTGTATAAACAATGATAAAAAAATTACCCAATAAAACCACACTCTCACGCTACGCTGCTCCTGCATTGTTTGGCTATTTTAGTTCTGTTTGATTATGTTCTGCTAAGGCACCTCTTCAGGTTGAGGGCGCCATAAGCATTTGCCTCCTGCCTTTTCAACAATATCCAGGCGAGCCTCATGCTGTGTTATCTCATCGGCGGTAGCTTTAATAACCTTTAATTTATTTGCACTTCGCTGAATCCTGCGAATTGCCGTGGAGTCTGCGTCGCTGCCAGAGCTAGACGCCAGTTTAAGCTTAGTTTGCCCACCGGTCATCAACAGGTAAACATCTGCCAGGATTTCCGCATCCAGCAAAGCGCCGTGAAGGGTACGATGACTATTGTCTATACCATAACGCTTACACAAGGCATCGAGGTTGTTCTTTTGGCCTGGGTGCATTTGGCGAGCAAGAGTAAGTGTATCGAGAACATCGCAAATTTGGTTAGTAATAACGCCTTTGGTAGACGCTTCCATGCCAAACTCGTGATCCATAAACCCAACGTCGAAGGGCGCGTTGTGAATGACTAACTGTGCCCCTTTGATAAAGCTCACAAACTCCTGAGCCACTTGAGAAAATGTAGGCTTGTCGGCAAGAAATTCATTGGTTATACCGTGGACTTCAATTGCCTCTTGTTCAATGTGACGGCCCGGATTGATGTAAACGTGAAAGTGATTCCCCGTCAATCGGCGGTTAACAACTTCAACACACCCTATTTCGATAATGCGGTGGCCTTCTTTGGGGTCAATACCTGTGGTTTCAGTATCGAGAACAATTTGGCGCATGGAACCTCTACTATAATTACACTTTCATTTTTTGATAGTATATCAACCCCTTCGCAATCCGCTAAGGGAAAAGGCAATATAAATTAAGCCAGTTAAATCAAAGGAAACGCTGTGGCTCAAAAGACCATTCATATATACACCGACGGCTCGTGCTTGGGCAACCCTGGACCGGGCGGGTACGGAGCTGTACTGATTTACAAGCAGCATAGAAAAGAGTTGAGCGACGGCTTTGCCCACACAACTAATAACCGTATGGAACTATTAGCCCCTATCGAAGCGCTTAATAGTTTAAACGAACCGTGCAACGTTGAATTAACTACCGACAGCCAGTACGTAAAAAATGGTATTAATCAATGGATCCATAACTGGCGCAAGAACGGTTGGCGCACGGCAGATAAAAAACCCGTCAAGAACGCAGATTTGTGGAAGCGACTAGATGAAGCGGTAAAAAAGCATCAGGTAAACTGGCATTGGGTAAAAGGCCATTCGGGGCACCCTGAAAATGAGCGCTGTGACGACCTGGCCCGCAATGCGGCAGAAGCCAATCCAACGAAACCCGACGAAGGCTTCGTTGGCAATTAGATAAGCTTACTGCAAAGCTCATTTACCAAGAAAGAACCAACTTGCCCTGCGTATCGTTGTTTTCCAAACGCACGTGGGGTTCGCCGATATCTTCAATGCTATAGTGAGTATCGATATTTACCCTAAGCTCTTTATTCTCAAAAGCGGGCAAGCATACGGTAGTAAAGTCACGAATTAGATCAGCTTTATAATCGTCGCTTCGATTTCTAAGTGTCGTGCCAATAATGGACGCCCTTTTACCTAACAGCATAGCCATATCGAGGTTATCAGCATATCTCCCTGCCAGCATCGCTAAGTAAACCACTTTTCCATCTTGCTTCAGTATTTTAAGGTTACGGTTGAGGTAGTCGCCACCTACCATATCAAGCACCATATCAACCCCTTCAGGCCAGACTTTTTTAAGCACATCATCAAACTGTTGCTGCTTATAATTGATAAGATGCTCTGCGCCATTGCTTTCACACAACGAAAGCTTATCTTGACTTGAAGCCGTTACCGCACTGTGTACGCCCCAATATCGACAAAGTTGCGTGGCAGCCAGCCCTACACCGCTTGCACCGCCATGAATTAACGCCCGTTCAGCCGGCTTTACATGCGCGATTGTGCGCAAACACTGAAATGCCGTAAGAAACACTTCGGCCAAACCCGCGGCTTCAAAAAACGGCATGCCTTTGGGAATGGGCATTAAATGGGCTGGATTAACGATCACTTCAGTGGCATAGCCGCCACCTGCAACCAAACCAAATACTTCGTCACCTTCTTTAAATGCAGTAACGTCACTGGCAACCTCTGACACCACGCCAGCTACCTCTAATCCAAGAATATCGCTCTCGCCTGGTGGAGGTGGGTAATTCCCCTGGCGTTGCAAGGTATCCGCACGATTCACCCCAAACGCTTTTACGTCAACTTTTACTTTCCCTGGTGCTAGCGACAGCCCTTCACATTCCTTTACAACAAGTTCGCTTGGGCCGCATCCTTTTTCAAAATCGACATATCGCATAATTTACATCCAATCCTAGTCTTAAATTTTAATCGTAATTTGGCTACGTACTTTTATATCAAACAGTTTGGGTTTGTTTTGTATTTATACCAGTCAGGATAGAGCATTTTAACTCTCGCTGAGTGGGTAATTATCTATGCAGATTGGTATTATTAACACAGAACTTATGAAATTGCGTATAATCGCGACCATTCTCATAAGCGAGTAAAATCGCTTAACTCTGTTTCACATTTATTAAATTAGTACGAGAGCCTTCATGTCAGCACAGGTCATATTACAGCCATCCAGAGACAAATCACTTCGCCGCAAACACCCTTGGGTATTCGAAAGCGCTGTGGCTGAACTAAAGGGCCGCGCGCGAGTTGGCGATACGGTAGACGTATTTGACTCTGAAGGCGACTGGTTAGGGCGAGGCGCTTACTCTCCAAATTCAAAAATTCGCGTTCGTATGTGGACATTTAAAAAAGACGAAAGCATTGATAACGGATTTTTCCTACGCCGTTTAGAAACTGCACTAGCCCTTCGCAAACGCTTGTTTGACCCAAACAAAACCAACGCGTTTCGCTGGATAGCGTCTGAAAGTGATGGCCTTCCAGGGATCACGATAGACCTATACGACAATGTTGCAGTACTTCAGCTTTTGAGCGCGGGCGGCGAAAAACACAGAGATAAGATAGTGTGGGCAATTACTAAGCTAATGCCTAATGTACACATATACGAGCGAAGCGACGTGGATGTGCGCAAGAAAGAAGGCTTAGAGCCTGTAACTGGTGTACTGCATGGTGAACCACCTATGCAAGTTACAGTAAAAGAAAACGGCATCAACATAGTGGTTGATATCGAGAACGGCCATAAAACCGGTTTTTACCTTGATCAGCGAGACAGTCGCGCGGCGGCTGCACACTACGCGAAAGATGCCGACGTACTCAACTGTTTTAGCTACACAGGTACGTTTTCTTGCTACGCACTTGCTGGCGGTGCTAAATCAGTGACTAACGTTGATGTATCTCAGCCTGCTCTTGATTTGGCTAAGCACCATGTAGCCATCAATGGTTTAGACGAAAACAAAGCCAATTACGTAAACCAAGACGTGTTTAAGGCACTCAGGGAGTATCACGAGCAGGGCAAACAGTTTGATATGGTGATACTCGACCCGCCAAAGTTTGTCGACAGCAAGGCAACATTAAACCGTGCTGCCCGCGGCTATAAAGACATTAATATGTACGGCATACATGCTGTTAAATCTGGTGGGCTGCTGCTTACATTTAGCTGCTCTGGCCTTATGCCGGCAGATTTATTCCAGAAAGTTGTGGCAGACGCTGCACTTGATGCAGGTCGTACTATCAAAATTATCGCAAGGCTTAATCAAGCCTCAGATCATCCTATCATTGGCAGCTATCCAGAAGGCTATTACTTGAAAGGTCTAGTGTGTGAAGTCACCGACGACTAGCGATTAAAAAAGCGCCCTTGTTGATGTATAGGGCGCTTAACGAAATCTATTGAGCTAACATTACGTTGTGCGAAAAGCTTACGAAGGTAAATCCACTCCCTTAAGATGCAAAGGTTATCTCATTGTTAGAAAAGCGACTTGATAACTGTTGTGAACTGTCATCTGATTGTTCCTTAACAACACCCTCTTTTTCTTCAACTTTCTTCCACACCATCTCGTGAAAATAAAACGCCACGGTATTAATGGCTGGCTCAACCAACGCTACGGCACCGCCTACTACCACACTTCCTGTCAGTAAGTAGGCAACCGTAAAGGCCACTGAAAAGTGCATCACTGCAAAGGTCATCGTCTTTTTCATAGTCATCGCTCTCTCAAAGTATTAAATCAGTTTGCTTTCGCATTAATGAGAATTATTAGCAATTAAGACTGAGAGTTAAAATAGAAAAAACTGAACGGCCTATTCGGTTTAGTATATGAAAGCTGAAAGACTGTTTTCAAACCACAACGGGCTGGTCAACATTGGAGTGTAAAGAAAGAAGCAACACCGCGGGTACGTCATTGCTGTAGACCCTGACGCCTTGTGTTTTTTAGTTAGACACGAAAAGGCGAAGCTTTTACCCCGCCCTAAAACGTTAGATTAGACTATTTCATCTGAGAAATTTCGACGCCTATAATGCAGCTTGACTCGGATTCAGGTTCACAGCGCACAACAGTCGCTAATGCTGCCAAAGATGGGATTTGCGAACTAGATGACTCTATTGCAACACTCACTTGTGTACCTACTTCAATTGACGGCTCATCAACTTCCAACGACATCCCCGTTGCACTGATATCTCTACACATTGCCTGCATGGTGCGGCTCGACTCATCATCAGTTATCTGTAACTGACAAGGCGAATTTACCATCATCCTGAAAAAATTTCGCTTATCGTCGTATCCCAACATGTCTACTTCTCCTGATTTTTAGCATTACGCTGACAACTACATCTGATGTTATAGGGCGATGCTGATAACTTGTCAATCGAACTGTACAATATTTATTCAACAAATCTTAAAAGTGTACTTTGGTCTAATCTCAGCTATTTTCACATTGTAAAAAATATGACTAATTCAGCCCCTTCAATTGCCTTTGAATTTGATGGAAAATCTTCCTTTTCGACGTTTTGCGAACCAATTGCTTGCGGCGATTTAACTGTTACTCAACGTATTGTGCTAAAAATCAGCGAGGTGCAAAGTAATACGCTTAGCCGAAATGGGATATGCGGTACCAAGTTGCTGGGCAAACAAGGAAACCCGCAATTCTTCTATCATCCAGCGCACGTCTTTAAGAGCTGGCGGCACTTTACCTTTGGGGTACTTGCTGCACGCTTTCTCCCATTCCTTAATCGACTTTTCTACCGTTACCTGATGCATTCTGTCTTTGTTAGGATCGATGGGAAGCTTTTCCAAACGGCGGGCTAGGCCCTTAATATAGCGATTCCAATCATCTAACCTACTCTCGCCAATTTCAGAAACAAAACCAGGGAAAACTAACGATGCCAAGTGTGCTTTGCAGTCGCCTAAGGCGTTTATCATGGTCAGCGGCACATTCCCTTTCATTTGCTTCTGACATTGATGCGCAAGGGTAAGCCCCTGCTCCACTTGTTTGGCAATTTCTAACACCCTGTCATTAATGTTTGCACGAGCAATCTCTAAACAGGCTTCAAAATCGGCCTTGCTGCGAATGTCGGTGTTATTGGTTTTGCAGTAATCACTGACAATGGCATCGATACCCGCAAAAATACAATCATCAATTAGCGCTTTCACTTGGCCAAATGGATTGAAATACAAACCCAGTTTGGCTTTGTTAGGTAATTTGCTTTGCAAATAATTAAGCGGCGACGGCATCGCGTTTTTAATCAAGACATTCACGCCTTGCTTGTGCAGCACTTGGGCCTTATCCGCTTCTTCAATTAACGCAATATCTACCTTATCACCCTTTTGCACCAGAGCCGGGAACGCCTGAACTTCAAACCCGCCAACCTTCTGCACGAAGGTTTCCGGCAAACTTTCGAAATCCCATTGTTCGATGTTATTTCGCTCTAACTCCGGTGTTGCGGCTTTCTCAAAGGTTTGTTTCACCTGCCCTGCACACTGCTGTTTAAGCGCGTGAAGGTCGTCACCTTTAGCAATATCGTCACCGTTGTCGTTAACTACCGCAAAGTGCATTTTCAAATGCTTATCAAGCTGATCTAAATTCCACTCTTCGCTTTCAATAATAACGCCCGTCATTTTGCGTAGCTTATCGGTTACAGCTTCAAGCAAAGGCACTGGACGGTTGTTTTTATCCGTTTCACTGATATCAGCAAGGCATGCTTCAGCAAAGTTTGGCGCAGGCACAAAGTTACGACGCAAGCGCTTAGGCAAGGTTTTAATTAAACCCACAATGAGGTCGTGCCTTAGCCCCGGCACCAGCCAATCAAAACCTATATTGTCGACTTGGTTAAGCACAGGCAGCGGAATCACCACAGTTACGCCATCATCTTCAGCGTTAGGTTCGAAGTTATAGCGAAGCGGCAGCGTAATATTGCCTTGGCGCCATACATCGGGAAACGCGTTTGCTACCGACTGCCCAGGCTGCTGACGATACACGTCTTCTTCTTTAAACGTTAAACTGTCGTTGCTTCCGTGTTGCTTAAACCACTTCTTAAACGCCGCATCATTATTGGCCTCAACCGGAATACGCTTCGCGTAAAAGCTTACAAGCTCTTCATCATCGACTATCAAATCGCGACGACGGGTCTTTTGTTCAAATTCGTCTGCCTGCTCAAGCAGTGCCTGATTTTCCTGTAAGAAACTGTAATTGAGTTTAGTATTGCCCTCGACTAACGCTTCGCGGATAAATAGCTCGTGGCAAATTGGCGGGTCGATGAGGCTATAAACCTTCGCACGCTTCATTACTATGGGTAGCCCGAACAAGGATACTTTTTCAAAGGCAATCACCGCACCGCGCTTTTTAGACCAGTGTGGCTCTGAATAGCTTCTTTGCACAACATGCTCGGCCAAAGGCTCTACCCATGCTGGGTCAATTTTTGCCACCATACGAGCAAATAGCTTAGAGGTTTCTACAAGCTCAGCTGCCATTACCCATTTGGGCTGAGACTTTGATAGCCCTGAACCAGGGAAAATAAGAAAGCGCGAGTTACGCGAGCCCATATACTCCCGTTCTTTATCTTTAAAGCCCATGTGCGACAGCAAGCCGCTGGCAATAGCTTGGTGAATAGCCTGATAGTCGGCTTCTTGCTTTGAAATGCCAAAGCCCAGCTCAGCGATAGACTTTTTAAGTTGGCTAACAATGTCCTGCCACTCACGCATACGTAAATAGTTGATGAAATTTTGCTTACACCATTTGCGCAATTGGTTTTGACTGAGTGCGTTTTGCTGCTCTCTAAACGCCAACCACAAGTTGTAAAGACTGATAAAGTCAGAATCTTTATCGTGGTATTCGCTGTGCTTCTCGTCTGCTTGCTGGCGTTTTTCCTGTGGGCGCTCTCGCGGATCCTGAATTGAAAGTCCCGCTGCAATCACCATTACTTCGCTGAGCGCATTAGTACGCTCGGCTTCAATCACCATACGAGCATAGCGAGGGTCGATAGGTAAACGTGCTACTTGACGACCTAGCGGAGTAAGCTGCATTTTGCCGCTTTGCTTGGTTTTTCGGTTATCTTTGCCTTTCGCGATAGCTTGAATTTCTTCAAGTAAGCGGAAACCGTCGTTGATATTGCGGTTATCAGGCGGCTGAACAAATGGAAAAGCAGCGATATCGCCTAACCCTAAAGCAAGCATTTGCAAAATAACCGACGCTAAGTTGGTTCGCAGGATCTCAGGGTCCGTAAATTCTGGGCGGCCTAAATAGTCTTCTTCACTGTAAAGACGAATACAAATACCATCAGACACACGGCCGCATCGCCCTGCCCGCTGATTCGCTGACGCCTGAGATATTGGCTCGATAGGTAAACGCTGAACTTTACTTCTGGCACTGTAACGTGAAATACGGGCAAAACCTGGGTCAATTACGTATTTAATGCCAGGCACCGTAAGCGAGGTCTCTGCCACGTTGGTGGCAAGTACAATGCGTCTGCCGCTGTGCGACTGAAATATGCGGTTTTGCTCTGCCGCCGACAACCTCGCATACAGCGGAACAATTTCAGTGTTGCGATAATGCTGTTTGCTCAAGGCATCTTGGGTGTCGCGTATCTCGCGCTCCCCGCTTAAGAACACTAAGATGTCTCCCGGTGCTTCACGCATCAGCTCGTCGACTGCGTTTACGATGGCGTCGCTCTGATCAATATCGTCATTATTATCTTCCGGCGCGTGGTAACGAATTTCTACCGGATAGGTACGTCCGCTCACTTCGATAATAGGCGCATTATTAAAATGCTGAGAGAAACGCTCTGGGTCAATGGTGGCAGAGGTGATGATGAGTTTTAAATCAGGGCGCTTGTCTAACAGCTGACGCAGATAGCCTAGCAAAAAGTCGATATTAAGGCTGCGTTCGTGAGCTTCATCGATGATGATAGTATCGTATTGATTTAAAAAGCGGTCTTGCTGCATTTCAGCCAGCAGCATGCCGTCGGTCATAAGCTTAACGTAGCTTCGCTCGCTTACCTGATCGCTAAAGCGAATTTTAAAACCCACCTTTTCGCCAAGCGGCGTGTTTAGCTCTTCGGCTATACGGGTAGCTACACTTCGCGCCGCTAATCGTCTTGGCTGGGTGTGGGCTATCATGCCATTTACACCGCGACCTAACTCTAAGCATATCTTAGGTAGCTGCGTAGTTTTACCCGACCCGGTCTCACCCGCAACAATCACGACTTGGTTATTCGCAATCGCCTCTTTGATATCTTCTTTTTTATCGCTAACCGGCAGCGGTGGGTATTCAACTTTAGGAAGGTTGTCTTTACGCCATTTGCGTTTTTCTATTGATGCATTGATGTCGCTTTCGAGCTTTTCAAACTGCGCTTTTAAGCTTTCTTCGCTAACCGCGCTGTCACGTTTTGAAGCTTTGGGATTAGCAGCTTTTTTCTCCGCGCCTTTTCCTTCAACACCAGATTTATCATTCACTTTTTGTGCAAGCTGCGTAATGCGTCGCTTTAAACGAAATTTATCTGCGCTCAAACAATCATCTAGTTTGTTGTAAAGAGGTTTTATTGCAAGTGGTGAAGACAAAGTGACATCCTAAAGCGTGTTTCTAATCATCAATAAAATTCGGGCGGTGATCCTAGAAGATACCGCCCTAAAAAGCCAGTGTGTTAAGCGTTACGAGAATTTAAGCGCTTTGGGTTAATTCATCGTCCTGGGGCACTTTAAAACGGGGAAAACCGAACCAAATGGCCGCCACACCAAACACAAAAATCAGCATGGGATACCAGCAGTACGGTGTAATAGCTAATGGTGAAATACCCACTACGGCCGCGGCACTTAAAAGCTGCGCCCCGTAAGGGACTAAACCTTGGAAACTGCACGAAAAGATATCCAAAAGTGATGCCGTACGACGAGGGTCGACGCCGTATTTTTCATTCAGGTCTTTAGCAATTGGACCTGCGGTAACAATCGCAATAGTGTTGTTCGCCGTTGTAATGTCCAAAAAGCTAACCAAGCCAGCAATACTGAACTCAGCGCCTTTCTTTGACGTGACCTTTCGGGTTAAGCGCTCTATTAACCATGTTATACCGCCGTTAGCGTGCATAAGCGCAACAATACCGCCTATGGTTATGGCGATCATAGCCAAGTCTTGCATCCAGCCCATCCCTTTTTGAATGCTTTGCATCATAGAAAGTGGCGTGAAGCTGCCTTGAAGCAATCCCACTACGCAGGCACTGGCAATACCCACTGCAAGCACGCTAATGACGTTAAACCCTGTTAGCGCAAAAGCGATAATGCACAAGTAAGGCACTATGCGCCAAAAATCGTAGCTGCCGCCTTCAACTATTCCAGAAGTATCGACATCCACCATAAGCAGTAACGCCATGGTGACAATGCACGCCGGCACAGCAACCATTAAATTCGCCCTAAATTTATCTTTAAGCTGTACGCCTTGCGTACGGGTTGCCGCAATGGTGGTATCTGAAACAAACGAGAGGTTATCACCAAACATTGCGCCCCCCACCACAATACCTAGCGCCATTTCTACCGGTAGCCCCAAACTTGTGGCAAGCCCCGCACCTATTGGCGAGAGAGCGGTAATGGTGCCCATGGACGTGCCCATTGAAAATGATATGAAACAGCAAATCAAAAAGAGGCCTGGCAATATAAGTGCGGAAGGCACAAATTGTAGTGCCATATTGACCGTGGCATCCCGAGCGCCAATATCAATAGTCACCGCATAAAATGCACCAGCTAACAAGAATATAAGCACTAGAAGAATAATATTTTTATCACCGCCGCCTTTACAAAACGTTTGTACTTTTTCAGAGAAGCTGACCTTTTTCCCTTTCGGATTTAAACATAGCCCATAGCCAGCGCTGATAAAAAACGCCACCAAAATAGGCATCGCAGTAATATCGTTTGTGGTAATTCCTGTCACTACAACAAGAATTACAAAAAGCAAAATGGGCGTTAAACCTAACGGGTTGGGTGCGATAGAATTTGGTGCAATGTCATTATTTTCGTGCACAGAAAACTCTCTTTTGGGTTTTATTGCGTGACAGCAAAAGTTTAAAGGCTACGCGGAAAAGCCACCTGCCGGTTGCGAGTGCGTAAAAAAAGCTTCAACGAAACCATAACGTGACGGTTTTTGACGGTGAAAAGCTAAAGCAACAAAGGATAAAAGGTTTTTAAAGCATTGAAAAGAAATTTACTTTCCAATATTTAACTCATCTGCACTGTGCCAGACGCTACGATTAGATTTCGAGTTATTAAAGGAGTGAAGCTACAACCATTTAGCCGTAGAACGCGACTGCCGCCTAGCTAGTTTTCATAGCTATTTTACATAGCTGTGTTGCATAAGTGTGTGGCATAGCTCTGTTACGTAGAAATATGGACAGGCGCTATCAGTCATTCACGTTAAATTCTAAGCTCGCTAGGGGTTTTACCTGTAAGCCGTTTTACCGTTCGTCGAAAGTTAGGTAAATCGTTAATGCCCATTGCATTGGCCGCCGTCTCGTTACTCACTTTGTGCACCGAAAGAAGTAAAAGTGCATGATTGCGCTGTACTTCCTCGCAGAGCGCGCGATAGCTAGTGCCGTATTCTTTTAGTTTCCGCTTTAGCGTAGCCACACTGACGTTTAAGGTTTCCGCTAATTCAGGAAATCCGATATTTGCTGCCTGTGTGTTGGAGGATGCATAAATATAACGCCTCACAAAATCAGGCAATGACAAGCGGTTTTGCAATTCAATAGAAGCCCCTTCTTTTGTTTGCGTTGCGCTATTACTAACGACACCTTCCAGAGAAACATGTGATTCAGCAGAACAATCCGACTGAGCTGTTAGCTCCAAAGGTTGGCGTAATACGTCTTTCTCAATGCAAATACTGTTAAAAGCACGATTAAACGACAACTTAAGCCCAAGGTGGGTTTCGTAATCAGCAATATTTCTTGGTTGACTATCGGTAAAAGAGAAAGATAAACGAATTCTCTTATTCGCTATACTTTTCATAAGTGCAACAACGCTTGCGAATGCCACTTCAATGGAGAACTGAAGCTGTTTGCTGCTTACCCCTGTAAACTGAGGCACTAACATTATTTGGTCTGCGTTTTCAAAACGCTGAAACTGACAGAGCGGTAGGCTACACCACCGGTATGTTTGGCGTTGAGTCAGCTGTAAAAGTAGCTGCTCTACATTTTCACATGATTTAAGCACACTAAGTGGACTAGATAGCCACTGCGAGGCGAAAGCGCCTCCCAGCAAAAAACTGACGTCGCCGCCTCTCGCTTGACTTTGAACGTTCACTAACAGCGATGAGTATTGCTTTGTGCTTAGTAGTGAATAGTGTTGCAACGCGTCTTCAAAAATTCCTGTACCGCGCAAGAGCTTATTTTTATTCGCGCCACGAGAGAGCGCCACATTAAGTGCTGCCCTCACTAACCAATACCCAACTATTACTTTATCTTGGCTAGACATCACTACATCAGCACTACCAGCACTATCGATGACACCCATGTCTAGCTCATTAGCGTCATCTTTTACAGAGACACCCATGCCAAGCGCTTTAGCATCATCTTTTAGAGAGACACCCACCCCAGAAAGACGAGTTGAATGACGGTACTCAGCACCTGCAATTGCAGCTTCGTCCTCAGAGTCTCGTAGTGCGTTTAGTCTTGGTAACATTAAATCCATAAGTTACTCGCTGCAGGCATCTTCATTCATCTTCACCGGTTACCCCTACCAATTACTATCGCCAAATACACTGACCAAACCGGCCTAATTACGCTGCGCTACCATGGGCACGCTCAAGTTCTAAGAGCATGGTGTTAAGCACTGTCGCAAGGCGTTGGTTAGGTAACAAAGTCACTTGAGTACTGCGAGCGGTAGTGTAAATAGCGTTTGCATTTTGGCTGTGTCTAAACGCAAGGTGCTGAATGCTCACTTTGATATCGTTGAGGATAACGTCGGCCTGCATGGGCGAGACGTCAGGTATCAAAATAGCAAACCTATCACCGGCATAGCGGCACGCTAAATCTTGCTGACGCAAATTCATGATCACCAATTGCGCAATATCGTGCAGATACCTATCGCCTTCCGTATACCCATGTTTTTGGTTGAACAAAGAGAAGTTATTGATATCGATAATGGCGATGACAGCTGACTTGCCAGACTGCTGTAATTTATTAATTTGTGTTTTCCAATATTCTGCGCGGTAAAGCTGAGTGATGGGATCGATAGCATCGTGATCGCGAAAGTCCCATTCTCTGCGTCGTAATTGCAAGTTTAACGCGCGCTGCTCTAGGTGCCACTGATACAGTGCCGCGGTCATTACTACCATACCCACAGCCGCAGGATAAGACTCAATCATGCTTAGCCAATAAGCCTCTTCGGGATAATGAAAAAACTCATCCAAGAAATCTAAACTGACTGAAAATAGAAAGAAGCCGAGTCCTACCGTGAGAAGGCTCGTTACTTTACCTGGAGGACGGCTGGCAAGCGCAGCTAGCATCCACGCCAAAGTTAAAAAAGCAATGCTTCCCTCCCCCACAATATCGAGGCCTGATATCACGGTGCTTTCTTTTGCATTGCCAAAAATAAAAGCTAAACAAACCGCTAACGCCACTACGCAAAATGTAAATGCTAGCCAAAGCTTGTGATGCCTAAATTGTGTTGAATTTGTAAAGGTAAACATAGTGCTCTCTTTGGAAATCTCTTGAATTGGATACATCACGCGTTAGTCCGGCCACCGCCAGCGTTTATAACAAAACGAGAGTCTTGCCCAAATCTGATGAAACTGTCGAGGGTCAGTTTGGCTCAGCAATGTGACATCTTGATGGCAGCGAACTTTAGGAGCATAAAAAAAGACACACAAACCAAACAAAATCAGTAATTTAAGCAAGGGTCAATTTAGCTCAGCCAATTGCAAATAGGCGACAATTACCGATTGTGTACCGCTTGTTCCATCAAATCGTCATATAACTGTCATGCAGGATTCTTAGGGTACTCATTCACTTACTTAGCACTTATTCAAAACGCCTTTTTACTGCTTAATTAATTGGAAAATAAATGAAAATTAAAACCGCGTACTCTTCTCTAACACTTGCCTGCATAGCGGCAATGGGCCTTAGCGTCGCTATACCTGCTTCAGCTGCTGATGGCGTAATTATCGGTTCAGTAAAAGACGCCGCACAGACGCGCAGCTATACCGGTGCTCAAATTAAGCTTAAAGAATTAGGACTAGTTACTGAAGCAGGCACAGACGGTAAATTTCGGTTTCCCTCTATTCCAGAGGGTACTTACACGCTAGAAATTTCTTATCTTGGTGAGGAAACGGTTACGCAAGCGATAAAAGTGACAGACAACGGCATTGCGCGCGCAGCCGTGGAGTTTGGCAGCGGCGATACCATCGATGAGATCTTGGTACGTGGTCAACGAAGCGGTCAGGCAGGTGCCATAAACCAGCAGCGAACGTCAGATCGTATTTCGTCTATTGTATCCGCAGATGCCATTGGACAATTTCCAGACCAAAATGCTGCTGAGTCGTTACAGCGTTTACCTGGCTTGTCGATTGAGCGAGATCAGGGTGAAGGTCGTTTCGTCGGCATACGCGGTATCGACCCCAACTTGAATAACGTAACTATTAACGGCTTGAATATTCCCTCGCCTGAATCAGGCGTACGTTCAGTAGCCCTTGACGTTATTCCCTCAGAACTCATCCAAACGTTAGAGGTGTCTAAATCGGTAACGCCCGATATGGACGGAGACGCCATTGGTGGTTCAGTCGCGGTGAAAAGTGTGAGTGCGTTTGATAAGGCTCGAGATACCGCGAGCGTTACCGTGCAAGCCAGTCAAAATGATTTACGCGATCAAACCAGTCCAAAGCTTTCTGGTACGTTTACCAAGAAGCTTTCCCCTGAATGGGGGGTGGCTGGCGCTATTTCCTACTTTGACCGAGATTTTGGTTCAGACAATGTTGAAAGTAACGGTGACGATGAGCTTGAGCAACGTCACTACACGATCACTCGCGAACGTTTGGGTAGTGCGTTAAATATCGATTTTCGTCCTGACTTCAACAACCAATACTTTCTTCGCACACTTTACAGTGAGTTTTCTGACGACGAATACCGTCAAGGAAATATATTCACGTTCGATGGCGAAGACTCAGAAATAGAAAGAGAAAGTAAAGACCGCTTTGAAAGTCAGAGTATTTTTACTGTGGCGTTAGGTGGTGAACACCAATTAGATACCTGGAAAGCAAACTGGCAGCTCGGTTATGCAAAGTCTGATGAAGACGAGCCAGATGCACTGTATTACGTATTCAAAACCGAAAATGACAGTATCGACGCAGACTTAAATACTATGCGTCCAACCGTGTCACAAAACGCTGATGCCATGAACTTATCAACCTATGAAGTCGATGAGATCAGCTTTGAAGATAACTACACGAAAGATACCGAAACCAGTATTAAATTCGACGCCGCCCGCCCCATCAACCTTGGTGGCTATATCGGTGAGTTAAAAATTGGCTCGAAATACCGAAGCCGAGAAAAAGACCGCGACAGCAGCATCGCTATTTTTGATGGAGAATTCGACGACCTAGACGCTTCGCAATTCGGAGCTGCCAGTCCAGACTACTCTCTTGATGACTTTGGGCCTGGGCTTAATCGAAGTGAAATGCGTAGCTACTTTAACGAAAACCGCGAGAGCTTGGAATTAGACAGCCTAAATTCTGAAGTAGAGTCTCGTGGCGCGACCTATGTGAATGAAGAGGATATTTTTGCCGCTTATATCATGGGCAGCATAGATATAAATAAACTTCATTTGGTAGCAGGTGTACGCTATGAACGTACTGACTTTTCTACATCGGGTATGCGAGTAGAGCTTGTAGAAAACGAAGAAACCGACGTGGAAGAAGTGGTAAATACGCCATGGGAAGCGGAGCGCGACTACGATCATTGGTTACCCAGTGTAAATGCCAGATACACTGTTTCAGATAAACTTCAGCTTCGCGCTGCCTACACCCAGACTATTTCAAGACCAAAATTTGAAGATGTAGCGGCATTTCAAATCATCGAGAGTAAAACGGAAGAAAATGATGGCGTATTTGTGACCGAACGAGAGGCGGAAGTTGGCAACCCTGACCTTCAGCCTTACGAAGCACAAAACGTTGATTTGTCGATTGAATACTATCCAGGTGACATTGGTGTAGTTTCAGCAGGGCTGTTCTACAAGAATATCGATAACTTCGTTGTGTACGCTGATGTTGCAGGTACAACCGGTTGGGAAGGTTTTGAAGAGGTCATACAGCCAATTAACGGCGACTCTGCCGATTTAACCGGCTTAGAACTTTCTTGGGTGAAAGCTTTCAATAACGGTTTTATTGTTTCCGCCAATGCTACTTTTACTGATTCTGAAGCGACTACCTTCTTAGATGGCGAAAAATTTGAAACCCAGTTACCAAATCAATCAGACCGTATTGGCAACATCACCATTGGGTACGAAGCGAATGACTTCAGTGTACGTCTAGCCACCACCTACAAAAGCGACAATTTCGAAGAGATTGATGGTGACATGCTCAGATTTGAAGACGACCACGTACAGGTTGATTTCATGGCGCGCTACTACATCAACGACAGCATGCAGGTGTATTTCAACGGCATCAACTTAGGTGACGAACCTTTCTACAACTATTTCGATACGCGCAACCAAAACGCGCAGTATGAAGAATACGGCCGCACGTTCGAACTTGGCTTTACTTGGCAGCTTAACTAGGCAGGTATATCGAAAGTTAATTATCGGGTTTGAAGGCCGTAGGTAATTTGGCCTTCGAACTTGCTCTTAATAATCTGTAAGCCATGTTTTAGTCGATGCGCCATGCATGGTTTGATCTCAGTAAGTTTCAGGACAATAACAACAATGACCAATCAGCGTCACACCAAAACAGTTTTTAAAACCACATTTACCACAGCGGCACTTTCAAGCGCACTTTTGACGTTGTTCGGTTGCGCAGCCTCTCACGATTCTAATACCAGCGCAGATACCAGTGCAAATATCAAGTTAGCGCACAGCGAAAGCCAGCTAGTAAAAGCAGAAAGCCAAGGCATCGCATTACCGCTAACAAAGCTAAAAAATGGTTTAGGCCTAACTCTGCACTACCAAACGCACGTCGACCATTCTAACACCAAAAGCGCTTACAAAGACGCTTACAAAGACACCCATACTAACAACACTAGCAAGGACGCCCGCGCCAACAACAAACATAAAGTTTACGATGACACCCACGCTATCAACATTAATGTTAACGAACATAAGGGTATTTCACTAAGTAACTCTGAAGGAAAAAAACACTTCATTGCGGGACATTACACCTTAGCAAATGCTGAAGTTGTGGAGTCTAATTCAAAACAATGGGTGTCTTTAGTAGTGTTCAATAACAACACCCAGTACATAGAGGTGTATCGCATTAACGCCGCGTCTCTTGAGATTGATCAACCGCAAACTCAATTGACCAAAGGTTCTGAAGCCATTTGTGCTACAACATCAAGCGCTGGCGAACTGCAAATTGTTAATATCGATGCGACCGGCACACTGAATCAGTATGAATTTTACAACGGGCGCTTTTTATCGCTTAGAGACTTTGCGATAGGTCCAGGCATTAAAAGTTGCGCGATAAATGCCACCACCGAAACGCTATACCTTGCTGACGAATTTGCCGGTGTGTGGCAATTAAATACCAACATTGAAAGTGAGCTAGCAAAAACCCTTATTTTTCACGGTAAAGATGTTGTCATTGAAGGTGTAGCCACCCTGTCTTCGACAAAAAAAGATGCCAAAGATGTCGCTGCTTGGGTAAGCCCGGATGCCAGCGGGGTATGGCTCAAAGCACCATGTCTTACGCAATTTGTCTCGCTAATAAATACGGCGAACGAAAGTAACTCAGCAGCTCGCCAGTTAAAAGCAAACAACAGGTCTACTTCTATTCAGCCTGAATTCGTTCACCTGTCGTTAAGTGAAGAAGGCACACACATTTCTCTTGTTGTTGATGATGATGAATCAGGCGACGTGTTTTCTGCCGAACTTCCCTCAAAACTAAGCGCAGCTTTACTTCATCGACAATGCGGCACCGATTTTAAAGCTACCTCGCCAAAAGAAAATCACATGGAGAAGGCATATACAAATAACAGCGCATCCCAACATGCAAACCTCACTATCAAGGTTAAACCCGATGTTGAAACTGACCCAGTGGAAAATCATGGCGACGCTGCTGACGACCCAGCCATTTGGGTCAACTCGCACAGCGCTTCACAAAGCCGCATAATCGGCACCGACAAAAAAGGCGCATTAAATAGCTATGACTTAGCCGGCAAGCTAGTGCAAAGCCTTCCTGTTGGCAGAGTGAATAACGTTGATGTGGGATACAAGGTATCTGTGGCAGAAACCAAAGCTCAGCAAAGCGATACGCCACTTATCGATATCGCAGTGGCATCAAACCGGTCGAATAACAGTTTGTCTGTATTTGAAATAGATAAACGCGGTCATATGACTCAACTTGGCCACATAAGCACTACACTCAATGATATATACGGCATGTGTCTGTTTGTGTCAGGCGGAATAGCTCATGTATTTGCTAACGACACCAGTGGCCGCTTCGAACGATATAGCGTGTCTATCTCCCCAGACAAAGCTGTTGATGGACATTTAACACAGTCCTTTTCACTGCCCTCACAGCCAGAAGGATGTGTTGTGGATACTAAAACGAGCACGGCATACTTAGGTGAGGAAGGTGCTGGGATTTGGGCCTTGGATATTACTTCAAACAGCAATCAGCCTCAGTTCATCGCTGAGATAGAAGCCCCGGTAGAAGCTGATATTGAAGGGCTGGCTCTGTTTGATGTAGATTCACAAACTTACCTAATCGCATCTAGTCAGGGTAATAACAGCTATGCTATCTATCACGTACACACTGAGAACCCTGAAGTCTTGGAACTGATGGGGCTTGTTCAAATTACGGCAGATAAAGCCACGCAAATTGACGGCGTGTCGGAAACAGATGGGCTTGATGTAACCAACGCTAACTTGGGAGGAAGGTTCACCGAAGGGCTTTGGGTAGTACAAGATGGAAGAAACGTCATGCCTAGCGAGACCCAAAACTTTAAGCTAGTTGCTGGTGCTTCACTTAAAGATGCGATCAGAAAATTAGCGAGCGCCAAGCGTGAACACCACTCACACATGTAACGAATAATACGAAAAGTAAATAAGAAGGAGGCGTTAAGCAAGTTAACGCCTCCTTTCTGGTATATGATAAATGCATGGCGTCGCACTAGCTTCTGGCCGTTCTAACCCAGCGCCGCATCTTCATTCATTACGCTACCTGCAGCACTAAATCCTACCAAGCTAAATAAAAGTGCGTTATCCCAAACAACGTCTAACCCGCTCGCTGGTATCCATCATTCAATTGAACATCAATAGCCCGTAGCACTGCCGTTCGATTAATTGAGCCTAACAGTACCCCGTCATCATCAACAATGGGGTAAACTCTCGGCTTTTCCTTTAACAGCAACTGCGCTAACTCTATTACCGACATATAAGGTTTGATAGAAATCACAGGGGTTTTCATGATTTCCCCTACTCTACAAATTTGTTCGCGATAGTAGCTTGACGCAATCATTTGAGCGATACAGTCTTGCTCAGACAAAAAGCCCACCACTCTACCTTTGCTATCGAGTACCGGACCACCACTCTGCCCACTGGCTAATAACACTTCGACAGCCTGCGCAACGGGCATATCGACATTAAGCTTCACTGGGTGAGTATTCATATAATCACTGACTTGCAACGATTCCATTTTCAATTCTCCAACCGTGGCGCCTAATGTGACCGATACTGCGACTTAATTGGCGTTACGGCACTTCAATTATTTTTAACCACATGTGAAAGCAATTTTCCCCCACACTTTAAGATTAGACGTTTCGTTGCATACAAGCCAGCACATTTAACATTAAAATAACAAATAGTTTTTCAGTGATCAGTCTTTGTAAATTGCCACTTTCACTTCACCATTTATGTCGATGCTAGCGCGGTACATACCCGCAGAATTGAACGGCATAGCGACGTTACCTTTAGCGTCAATAGCAATCACACCGCCATCGCCACCGGCGTTTACTAGTACGTCGTTAACTACAGTGTTCGCAGCGTCATTTAACGTTAAACCCTGGTACTTCATTCGCGCACAAATATCTGCTGCCACGTTGTATCGAATAAAATATTCACCATGTCCTGTGGCCGATACCGCGCAGCTTTCATTGTCGGCATAGGTACCCGCTCCAATAACAGGCGAGTCTCCAATACGTCCATACCGTTTAGCCGTCATTCCGCCAGTGGATGTTCCCGCGACAATGTTGCCCTCTTGGTCCAATACTACGGCTCCAACAGTGCCAAAGCGCTCATTGCCTTGCTGCGAACCGTAACCACTCGAGACCTGCTGCATACGTGCTTTCGCTTTATCTAAAGCCTGTTTGCGAAACTCGGTATCAAAAACGGTGTTGTCTACCTGTTCAAGGCCGTTTTCTTTTGCGTAATCTTCAGCGCCTCTCCCAGAAAGCATAACGTGTGGAGATTCATTCATTACCAATAACGCAGCCTCTATTGGGCTTCTTATTGTTTTCACCCCCGCAACAGCACCTGCATTTTTACTGCCGCCGTGCATTATCGACGCATCAAGCTCGTGCTCACCGTCGAAGGTATATACCGCACCGATGCCAGCATTAAACAAAGGCGAGCTTTCAAGAATTTTGATGGTTTCTACTACCGCCACTTCACCTTTTTCGCCTTTCTGCAACAAGGCGTAGCCATGCTGCACCGCTTGGGTTAATACTCTTTTGTAGTCCGCTTCTTTTTCTGGCGTCATCGATGATTTTAAAATGGTTCCTGCACCGCCATGAATAGCGATAGCTACGGGTGTTTTTCCTAATTGTTTGGAATCATCCGCTATTGCGGGAACACTCGTAATGGCAAACGACGCAGCAAGCGCGCCTATTGCATAAAGTGCATGTCGAACTTTATTGGGCTGGCGAAAAATACGAAATAGGTTCAAAAGCTTTACTCCTAATAGCTACGTTTTACGTGCGCGCATAATCTGTGAGATGGTTTGACGACAGATTTCTAGAATCAATTCAACGCGCATCTGTTGATGCGATTTTTACGCGACCTTAGACGTAAGATGACACAATTAGCTTAGGTAGGCTAGGCTACCTCAAGGATCTCTAAGAAAGTATTAAGATCATCGGTGATGGAAGGGAGTAGCGCTTCAGCGTCTTCCCACTTTTTCGCCTTTGACAATTCCCATAAGCTCTCAAAGTCTCGTTGTAACTGTACGGCACCAATATCTGCAGACATACCTTGGAGCTTCAATGAAAGCACCTGAACCTTTTCGAAGTCTCGACTATCAACAGCCTGCTGAAGTAATTTAAGCTTGTCAGGCGCGCTTCTGGAGTACAGGTCGCAGACACGAGAAAATAGCGCTTTATCGCCCATTATCCGAGCAATGGCATCGTCTTTTTCCCAACATCCATCAAGCCCCTCTGAATTGTTTTCATCAGCTTGAGTTTGATTGACGTTATCAATTTCAGCCTCCTTCTCCGAGCCCTCGCGAGCGGCGATATCATTAGCTATTTTCGCATTCTGTAACGTGGGGGCTATTTCTACTTCAGACTCTTTACTTGACTGAGCCTCTGTTCTTGAATGCGATAGCGTGTCGCAGTCCATTTCTTTTGAGATGGAACTCAACAAACTGTCAACCAGTGGAGGTTCGCTGGCAGTGATTCCGGTACCTGACCTCGTATCAGTATCGTTAAGCTCTGCACTTGCTAATGCCGTTATTTGATGTACTAACCATTGTTTCACTTTAGGAATAAGTACATCGGCCATGACAGGCTTTGTCGCAAAGTCGTCCATACCTGCCTCTAAACATTTCTCTTTTTCGCCGAGCATGGCATTGGCTGTCATAGCAATTATAGGTACATCTTTGTGCATCGCTCCTGCCTTACCTTCTCGTATGGCTCGGGTAGCGTCATAACCATTCATATTAGGCATCTGACAATCCATCAATATGCTGTGAATTCTGCGGCCTTTGCTTTCACATTTCGTCAAGAACGCCACAACTTCCTCACCATCGCTGCAGGTAAACAATTTAACAGGTAAACTTTCCAGCACTCCCTTCGCCACCTCGCGATTGATCATATTGTCATCAACTATCAGTAAGTTGGCATTCTCAATAGATAATTGCTGCTCAGTATCGTCTGCTGCCCCTTCATCGTCTGAGATGTCCTCAGCTTTCCCTTTACCTAATGAGATATCTGACTGGTTTAATGTATACCCCGACAGCGCAGCGTCTAACCCTTGTTGGACAATTGCAAAACTCGACCTGAATAATGGCTTTGGCAAGTAAAGCGGCACAAGGTGATTGAAGTGGAAAGGTGTCCCTTCTAGTTTTTGAAGAATATAAACCACAGGTAACGAACCAGCGTCTTTAGTGGCAGCTTGTGCCTGCCATATATCATCTAGCTCACGAATGAGTGAGCTGGCCTCGTCCACAATAATGGCATTAAATTGCGTCCAAGGTACTGTTCCTAACTCAGAATGCTTACCTAATACTTGCGGCTCTGCACCGACGTGTAAGGCTAAACAACAGATGTTTTCCTCTAAAGGTGGATAACTTGCAGAAACACCAATTGTGATCCCGTTAAGCAGCATACTTTCGTTTTCCACCGCCATTTTATGCTCGAACGCGCTGTCGTAAGTTGTTTCAGGAAGAGTAACAAAAAATGAGAAGGTGCTGCCTATGTCAACTTCAGAATTGAACGTAATGTCTCCTCCCATAAGCTGGCTCAATTGCCTGCAGATAGACAAGCCAAGTCCGGTACCTCCGTATTGGGTAGCAACAGATGCATCAGCCTGCGTAAACGCGGTAAACAATTTGGGCTGATTTTCTTGTGCTATCCCTACGCCCGTGTCACATACGCTGAAATGAAGCTGTTGTGTCCCAGCATCTACATCACTTAACGATGCTTGTAGCTTTATATGCCCTTCTTCAGTGAATTTAATAGCATTGTTCAATAAATTACTAAGAATTTGGTTGATTCTGTGTGGATCTGAGTTTATTTCCACCGGGGGAAGACCTGTTGTGTCAACAAGAAGCTGTAGCCCTTTAGAAGCTGCCTTAACGGCAAAGACCTTGGCGATAGACTCGATAAGTGCAAGCGGATCAAAATATTGATTATTAATATCAAGCTTGCCCGCTTCAATTTTAGACAAGTCGAGAACGTCGTTAATCAGCACACTGAGATTGTTGCAGCTAATTTCCATCATGGAAACAAGCTGTTCAGCTTTCTCATTAAGGGGCTGACGCTTAAGTAGCGACAAGGAGCCAACTACCCCGTTTAACGGTGTTCTCATTTCATGGCTAATATTGGAAATAAAAGAGCTTTTAACACTGCTCGCTTTTCGCGCCTCTTGCGTAGCTTCAACAAGTTCTTTCGTTCTGCTTACCACTTTTTCTTCAAGCTTCAGGTTTACCCTTTCTATCGCGTCTTTTGCCTTTCGTTCGTCGGTCACATCTCGAATTACAACAGCAACACCCGAAAACTGTGATTGTTCACCCCAAATGGTAGATGCGGTTATGAGTAGCGTGTGCTCTTCTTTTTCGTCATCGATGTAGGGGGTTGTAAAGGTACTTTGCTTTCCGCCTTTGGTGAGAACCGATTCAAGCCCTAATAGAGAAAGCTGCTCAAATGACGAATAGTGATGATTTAAAATAAGCTGGCTTGGGATCCCAAAAAGTGACTCCGCTGCCATATTCCAACTTTTCACCACGCCAGCAGAATCTACGCTAAAAATCGCATCTTTAGATATAGCGATAATAGCAACGGACTCACCCCGCACCTTAGCAAGCTCAATGTTTTTACTGTTACTTCGGTGTACGAATAGTAAAACGCTTACAAAAATTAGCGTAACTACCCCAATTACACTGTAAACGCTAATCCTCTTCTCATTGATAAGGGCTGCCACTTCTGACTGGGACAATGCCGTATGAAGAAAAAACGGGGCGGTTTGCTGATTTCCATTTATCGTAAAAGCACGAGTGACCGTATACAAAGATGAGTTTGCCTGTGCGGTCTGTTTAATTTTAGCCCTACCTATTTTCGAAGGGCTTTCGAATTCGCTCGCCCAATTCACCATAGGATTTAAATCTCTGGAGAAGGACTTATCACTGTCTGGATGACTGACAAAAAAGCCTTCACTGTCGGTAACAAATAGCAATTGATTGCCGACGAGCGTTTGTTCCATTTGCGACAGTAGAAACTGGGCGTTTACATTCATGATTATAAAACCATAACGCTCACCAGAGCTGCTGAAGATTGGAAGAGAAAGGCGAATAACGCTTTTATAAGGAAACTCGAGCTTCCCATATTCACGATTCAAATTGATATCTGAAATATAAAACTCGCCCTTATTGCGCTTAACACTCTCTATGAAGTAACTTCTCGCTGCTTTAGGTTGTAAATCGTTGTCCTTAACTACTAAAACACTTCCCCCGTTTCTTTCCACCCGAATAAACTCATTTCCATCCTCATTGGCTTGAATGATCCTTAATTGATCGACTTCTTCGTTATTTTCGATAAAAGCAACGAAAATCGTTTCTAGTCGCTGCTTCCACTGTTCCAACGTCGTACCGTCTTTGGGGTCTAGATTTTCATTTTCAGTCGCGCGGACGATGCCGCTTATAGGTGGAGTCTGATGTAGGAAGTTAAGCGCATTGATATACTTTCTCACCTGAGAGTTTGCAGCATTTTCAGCACTGGCGGCACTCTCTTCTAATGCCGTGAAAGTTTGAGATTCAGCCGTCGCTTTGATATTACTCTCGAACAAACCAACAACAAGTACAACAAGCACTGTTGCAAGTACTAACGCTAAGCCTAAAGTACTCTTAGCTTCACTGATGGATGAACTGGATTTAAGGAACGACAAACAGGCAATATCCGTATAAATTTTGATAACTTAAAGCTAGTCATCATTTTGTTAATGCGCAAGTTTCGCGCGATACATCAAAACGCAAAATACTCAAAAAAAGACAATGATTAACGCGTTTTTTTAAGTCATGCCGATGGCTAACAAATAAATCACTGTTCATATTAACGCCAGCATTTGGTATTCAATTTCTCGCGGTGTACACTGCCATCAATATTTCTCTAACATCGCAATAGTGGTTATGCACGCACCTACATTTTTGTGGCACGATTTTGAAACCTTTGGCACCAGCCCACAAAAAGATCTCCCCTGCCAATTCGCTGCAGTAAGAACTGATATGGATTTAAATGTGATTGGTAAACCCATAAATATCATGAGCGCCATTGCGAATGATTATTTACCACATCCAGAAGCGTGTTTGGTGACCGGCATAACACCGCAGCAAACCATTCGCGACGGTTCTAACGAAGCTGACTTCGCCGCGCGAATTTATCAGGAAATGTCGACGCCAAATACCTGTAGTGTGGGCTTTAATAGTATCCGATTCGACGATGAAGTTTCCCGCTACCTGTTTTATAGAAACTTTTACGACCCATATTCACGTGAATGGCGAAATGGAAATAGCCGTTGGGATATAATCGATTTAGCGCGAGCGTGCTATGCGCTGAGACCCGATGGTATTAATTGGCCACGCCGAGAAGATGGTGCACCAAGCTTTAAACTTGAGGCGTTAACTGCAGCTAATAATATTGGCCACGAAAACGCTCACGATGCTTTGAGTGACGTCTACGCCACAATAGCCCTTGCTAAACTGATAAAAGAAAAGCAGCCTCGCCTTTTCGATTATACGCTGTCGTTACGCAGTAAACACACGGTTATGCAGCAAATTGATCTCACTAAACCATCGGTATTGCTTCATATCTCGTCTAAACTCCCAGCCTCTCAAGGCTGTTGCACTTGGGTTATGCCTGTGGCAAAGCACCCAACCAACAACAATGCATTTATCGCTATTGATTTATCGCATGACATTGACAGTTTAGTGAATGACACACCAGAAGAGATTAGACAGGCGCTTTATGCCCCGGCAGATACATTTGACGATGCGTTAGAAAGACCAGGGCTTAAGCTCATTCACGTCAACCGCTCGCCGTTTATTACCACAGCTAAAGCAATGACAGAAGACAATGCCGCACGACTAGGACTGGATCGCGAGCGCTGCTTAGACAATTACAAAGTACTTGCCAGTATGCCCGAACTCGCCACTAAAATCGTAGATGTCTATAATGACGACATTCAAAGTGGTGAACTGGATATAGATCACGCGCTATATAGTGGTGGGTTTCTTAATGACGAAGACAGAAGGTGGTGTGAGCGTGTAATTGAAGCACAGCCCGATGATTTAGCCACTCTGAGTGAAAAAACACAGCACGAAGGGCTCAGAAAGCAGCTATTTCGATACCGCGCTAGAAATTATCCTAATACACTGACCGCAGATGAAATGACCAGGTGGCAGCATCATCGCCAAGCTCGCTTGACTGATTCAGCTTTTCACGGCTCAATCACATTAGAAAACTATATGATGCGGTTGGAATCATTGGCGCATGAACACAGCGACAATCCTGAGAAGCAGGCCATATTACGCGCACTTTACCAATATGCCGAAAACCTTTGACGGGCGTTTTAGAACGCCTTAAATTAGTAGATGGAAAAAAATAGATAGGCCGAGAACAAGTCAACGTCAAGTAATCGATAGATGCCGCCGATAAAAAGAATACACGTGCGCAAGGGAATAAAGAAGTTATGAATGGCGTAACAATAAGCTTCGATAAATCAAGAACCTACATTAACTTACAGTTAAATCCGTCTGATTTCACGTCAGAAGTTGATAGTAGGGAAATAAGAAAGCAACTAGAGAGCGGTGAAACTAAGCGGCTGTATGTTTCTGAAAAAGCGTTAAAGTCGGCCTGTGATACAGCTAATCATTATTTTAAGACGGGTGATAGCACTGTCATTCAGGAACGCATTGGCGAGCGCAAAAATGCTGAAATTGAATTTCGCATTCCCGAGGATGGGATGCAGGCGAACCTTGTGCTGACCACACCCTATGGCGGTAAACTTCCCTCATTAAGTACCGTTAAATCTCTAGCAGTAAAAAACAGAATCATTCGTGGCTTAAGCACCAAAACCATTGAATCTATGCTTACCCAAGCAAGGCAGTCTCCTCCAGGCACAGTACTAGAGCAAATTGTCGCGAAGGGCCTACCAGCTAGAAATGGCAAAAACTCAAAATTTATTCCCCTGGTACCAAACGCACTTGAAAGGGTGTTAAAACCCCAGACGGGTGATGGCGAGCGCGTGGACATGCGTAATTTAGGCGAAGTAATTTGCGTTAAAGTGAACACGCCAGTGCTGAGAAGAACCGAGCCAACTCAGGGCCGTTCTGGCTTCGATATCAAAGGGAATAAAATTCCAGCCGTTGCGGGCGAATGGGTTAACTTTAAAATGGGCAGCGGCACCGTGGTGTCCGACAGCGACGCCAATTTATTAATGTCTGCAATTTCTGGTATGCCAAAATACCGAGACCAGATAATGAACATCGACGACACCTTCATTTGTAGCGGCGTGAACGTTGGCTCTGGGCACGTGAATTACGAAGGTGCAGTATTGGTAAACGGCGATGTTACAGAGAAAATGCAAATCAAGGCCGCTGGTGATGTAACCATTAACGGCTTTGTGGAGTCGGCGTATATCGAGTCTGGCGGCGACATCATCATTACCGAAGGCGCGATGGGTAAAGTTAACGATACCCAAGGTGAATTCCAATGCCAACTAGTCGCAGCCGGCAGTATCCACGTTCAACACGGTCAAGGCATTGATATTCAATGTAGCGGTAATATTACCGTTGGTCGTCAGTTGGCGTATAGCCGCCTGCGTTGCGGCGGCGCAGTCATAGTTGGACAAATTGATAAGCCCATGGGAAATCTATTTGCTTGTGACATTATCAGCCAAGATCGCGTTGAAGCTGGCACTTTAGGCGCTGTATCTGGCAGTACGTTGAAAGTTGATTTTAGCCCGGGCTTTAACCTACTGTTAGAGCGCAAAGACTCTTTAGATGAATTGTTGAAGCAAATTCGCGAAAACAATCTTAAACACAAAGAAAAAATTAACCTTATTCAAGGTAAGAAAGTACCTAAAGAGCTTCAACGTAAAGTAGCTGAAGCGTTAGAGCTTTTTAACAATGAGAGCGCATTGCTGGAGTGGCTTGAAAACAAAGCCAACGACGTCAAAGCAGCAAAAGAAAACTACCAGTCAGATATAAAACTTATCGCAAACAAACGTCTTTATCCCGGAGTATCGGCGAAGCTTAATAACCGTAACTGGCGTTCTGAGCGAGAATACGACAGGGCGCAAATTCGTTACGATTCGCACCAATGGCACTACGACCCTTTAATTTGACCTAACTAGTTCACTGAAGTTACTGTGCCACAGTTACGTTGCCATACCCTTGGCGCTTTGACTGGTACAGTGCCTTCATGGTGCGTTCAAACCACTCTGTGAATTCCTCAGACTCCCTGAGCTCAGATAAACCCATGGCCGTTTTAAAGCTCTCGACAAGCGAGTGATGGGTAGAAATGCAGTCTAACAATCTGTCTGCAAGGTTTTTAGCTGCGTTTAACTCGGTTTGAGGGCACAAGATAATGAACTGTTCACCGCTAAAACGCGAAACAACATCGACTTCTCGAACGGTATTTAGACAATTCGTTGCCACGGCTTTTAGCGCCTCTTCTTTAGCCGAGGGCTCAATTGAATCTCTGTCATCGCTTACAGGGGTTAGTTCGATAACAATTAACGAAGCCGTAGTGTGAAATCGATGGAAACGTGAGATTTCTTCTTCCGCACGCTGGATCATATGATTGCGGTTATATAGCCCCGTTACCGTGTCGTGAGCAGACAAGAAAGCAAGGGTCTTGTTCTTTTCTAACAAGGTTGCTTGTAACGCACCTATTTCCTCGTTTTTCTGGTTAATAATACGCTTGTAGCCGCTAATGTTTCTATTTCTAAAAGTAAAAAGCAAGAAAACTAAAATGACAATTGCGGTGCTCAAAACCATAATGACATAGTTACGACTATAGCGAACTTGGACATTGTTCCACTGCTTATAAATTTCTACCTTTCGTGTTTCTGGAATACGCTCAATGGCAAAGTTAAGCTTGTCCACCAGGTGGCCATAGGTTTTGTTCACACCAAAAGCTAATGAGTCGAAGGGCTCGGCGTAACCAACAATATTGAGGTCTTTCAGCTTCAAATTATTGATGTGCATATTCACGCTCATTAATGAGCCCACCATTACATCAAACTCATCATTCGCCAGCTGCTTTAGCCCTTCTTCTTCAGACGGAATAAGCTTTAAACGTAACCCCGGATAGTGACGTGAAATATATTCAACTTGGCGATAACCCTGAACAATCCCTACTACTCGATTTCCCACTCCAGCATAGCCTTGTATCATTGGCATTCCAGACTTAGCCACCAGCACATTGGGCGCTTCAAAATACGGCACACTAAAGTCGAGGAACTGCTTTCGATAGTCGGAAGTATTTAGCATGGGGATAACTTGGCACTTTCCCTGCTGAACGTACTCTAGGCTCTGTTGCCAGCTCTCAGTGGGCACTAGGGTAAACGTTAACTCAGATATTTCAGCAATAAGCTGCATATATTGGGCAGAAATCCCCACATGGATACCGTTTCTGATTGCTTCGTAAGGCGCCCAGTTAGGATCTATACAGTACGTTACATTATTAGATTGTTCAGATGCCGCCTTTTGACCAGCTTCTGCTTGTAGGAGCGCGCTAAAACAACTCGCTCCTACAAACAACATGGTACAAAGCAGATATTTTCTTATTTTTTTCAACTGCACACCCAAAACATGTGAAGATATCGATGACAACCGCGAAGTATTAAGCGTAAATTCAAAAAATGCAATTATTTAGCTGATAATCTCGCTTTTCAGCTAGGTAACGCTCTGTCTTTGCTGAAACTCATCGTTTTCATAACGCTTTTCATTCATAATTTTGGTCAAGCTTGCCACCGCTTTTTCAATACCGATGAAACTTAAATACAATGGAGCAAAACCTATTCGCAGAATATTTGGTGCACGGAAATCTGCAATCACCCCCTCAGCGATCCACGCTTGGCAAATGGCGTAAGCGTGGTCGTGCGCGAAAGCAAGCTGACTACCTCGGTTATCAATGCTGGGGCTTACAATGGAAAACTTGTCCAGAAGGCCTGCGCGCTTGGCTTCAGCGATGAAAAATGCCTGTAGCTTTTTGGATTTTTCATCAATAGCTTTAAGTGATACATCTTCAAATACGTCTAATGCCGCATCTAAAATGCTCATTCCAATAATTCCTGGCGTACCGCACAAGTTTTGCTTCACGGAATTGTCGCCAGCGTAATCAGGAGAAAATGAGAAAGGCGAGCTGTGCCCCATCCAACCAGACAAAGGTTGTTGATACTGTGCTTGATGTCGTTTAGCGACATAGATAAACGCTGGCGCGCCAGGGCCGCCATTTAGATATTTGTAGGTACAGCCGACTGCAAAGTCCACATTACATTCGTCTAGGCTGACAGGAAATGCTCCAGCACTGTGCGCTAAATCCCACAAAGTTAAAATGCCCTTTTGGTGGGCTTGCTCGGTAATGATTTGCATATCGAGTTTGTTGCCACTTCTGAAATTTACCTGTGTCAGCATCAGTACGGCAATATCATCAGTTAGCTGTGATCCAATACATGCTTCGTCAACATAGCGAATACTGTAATCGCTGCCGAGTAAGTCAAGCAGGCCTTGCACCATGTATATGTCGGTAGGAAAATTATCGCGGGTAGTCGCTATTACCTTGCGACTTGGGTGCATTTTCAACGCCGCACTTAATACTTTAAACAGATTAATAGAAATGGAGTCACAACAAACAACTTGGCCACTTTTAGCGCCAATCAGGCCGCCAATCTTATCACCCACTATTTGAGGTAGATGGATCCACTGATGCTTGTTCCAGCTTGAAATGAGCCCCTTTCCCCACTGTTCATTGACAACGTCGTCAGCTCGCTGTTTCGCTGCCTTAGGCAGAGGCCCTAGCGAATTGCCGTCTAAATAGACCGTATTAGCGGGAAGCGAAAATGCCTGCGCCTTGTCACGGAGTGGATCTTTAATATCAAGTTGTTCAGCTGAAAAAACCTTATTCATCATGTTCACTAATAACCTCAAGTAAAGCATCAAAGGATGTTGATTCAGGGTGAAGCCAATCGAAATGGCCACCATTTTTAATTATTTTTTGGTTGGTTCCAGATAATACAGCGTGGCGTGCTGGCACAATACTATCAGCATCGCCTTGGAGTAGTGTAATTGGCAAACTGCCATGGGTTGGGCGTGGTGTCGCCCTTTGATATGCGGTTGGAACATCTTCAGGCGTTCCATTCATGAATTTCGCTGTAGCCGACTGGCAGCTGTTATGGCCCATGGCATAGGACTGGATGTCCGTAATTGCCGCTAACCCGATAATCCGTTTTATGTTTGCGCGCGATAAGTTCAAGGATGACGAAGATAGGCGTTGCGCAGCAAGCAAAGCTAAGTGCCCACCAGCAGAATGCCCCGCAATGTAAATGTTGGTGTAGCGCCCTTCGTTCTCTATTCGTTTTAAGGCTGTACTTATTGCTTGTGTCACGTCGTCTAAACTACCGGGCCAGCCACCACCTTCATCACCTACGCGCCGATACTCTGTTACGTAGACACCCATCCCAAGCTCTGCTAAAGCATGGTACATCCCTTTCGCGTGTTCGTAACCGTAGGCATTAAGCCAACACCCACCGTGAATAAATATTAACGCTTTATCAGCGTACATTTCGTTCGTAGACGAACGTCCATGCCAAGTATAAATAGTTTGTAGTAGGTCATCGCCGTAGCTGAATTGTTCATCAGCTTCGCTTGTTGGCAAGACACCCAACGCTGAATAAGGTACCTGGCTTATTTTCTTGGGGTAGATAGCTGACGATTCACTGTTGGCATGGGCACTGTTGGCATGGGTGTTATCCGAAGTCTTTTTTTCTTCGTTAGTGTGGGTGTCTTCCGAAACAGCGTCGTCAGAACCATCAACGGTTGATTGAATTTCGTGAAGCGCAGACAGAGTTAAGTCATCGTGGGTGTCTTCATTACTCGATAAAGAACGTGATTCCTCGTAGTGAGTGCCATTGTTACCGTGGGTGTCTGCGTAAGTCGAGTTTACTGAAAACGATGAGTCAGCTTGGACTTTCGCAACAAGCGTTAAAGTGGATAGCGCAACCGCAAGGGTTATAGAATTGATAACGTAAGTCACTGTCTTCATGCTTTTGTATCTTTCTTTATATTGAACCACAGAGCGAAATCAATGTGATTAGGCTCCGTGATTAAATATTTTACATATTAGCTATCTATAGTGGCTTAGAGCATTTCAACGGCAAGCGCTACACCCTCACCACCACCAATACATAAAGATGCGATACCTTTGCGACCACCGCGTTGCTTAAGCGCGTGAAGTAGTGTTACCAAAATGCGTGCACCAGAGGCTCCAATTGGGTGACCCAACGCACAAGCGCCGCCTTTTACGTTTACTTTACTTTCATCTAGTCCAAGCTTCTTGACAGCCAACATGGTTACCATGGCAAATGCTTCGTTAATTTCGAAAAGATCGACTTCTTCTTTCGTCCAACCTGCTTTATCCAGCACTTTTTCCATAGCGCCAACAGGCGCAACGGTGAAGTTTTCAGGTTCAATAGAATTTGTAGCGTGAGCAACCACGCGCGCAAGCGGTGCTAGACCAAGTTCATTTGCTTTGCTTTCGCTCATTACAACCAGTGCCGCTGCACCATCAGAGATTGAGCTTGAGTTAGCAGCCGTGACTGTACCGTCTTTTTTGAAAGCCGGTCTTAGTGTTGGAATTTTTTCTAGGCGAGCGGAACCTGGGCCTTCATCGGTATCAACAACGGTATCGCCCTTACGAGAAGAGACTGTCACGGGTACTATTTCATCGACGAAAGTTCCGCTGTTTATTGCTTCATGTGCCTTGGAAAGCGAGCTTAGAGCAAACTCATCCATTTCACCGCGAGAAATATTTTCTTCATCAGCAGTATCCTGTGCGAAGCAGCCCATTGCTTTGCCGTCATAGGCATTTTCCAGACCGTCTAACATCATATGGTCAAGCACTTGACCATGACCCATACGATATCCAGTTCTAGCTTTAGGCAACATATATGGCGCATTACTCATGCTTTCCATTCCGCCTGCCACGACTGCTGTCGCACTGCCTGCTTTAATTAAGTCGTGGGCCATCATTACCGCTTTTAAGCCCGACCCGCATACTTTGTTGATAGTTGTCACACCTGCACTTAGCGGAAGCCCCGCCCCCAGTGACGCTTGTCGCGCTGGAGATTGACCAAGACCAGCAGGTAATACACACCCCATGATGACTTCATCAATTACAGAGACATCCATCTCTTCACAGGCTGCTTTAATCGCAACTTCTCCAAGTTTGGTCGCAGCAAGCGAAGACAAATTACCGTTGAAACCACCCATTGGTGTGCGCTTAGCCGCGACAATAACTACTGATTCGTTACTCATAACCGTGCCCTTAAAATTCATATAAATTATAGAGTTAAGTGAAGAAAGCTACGTAGATGTATACAAAAGTAAACACCCCTAACAGCTACAACGTCTTGCCTTCACCATGAAAAATTGACGTTAGCAAAATGTTACTTTACCTTAACGTAAAATGTAATTAACGTTAACGTAAACCTGTACTAAGTATGTGTCAACCAAACACTACGTTTTAATATAGCGGTATATAAAACCATCTACCTTAAAACGATAGTGCTATTGCAATGACACCCAACCTACTACAGAGAATTTAATTACAAAGACACCCACGTTAAAACAAGGGTGTTAAACAGCGCTGAAATACAAGGTACGTGTAATGAGCAAGTACGACGACGAAACAACATATGCAATAGGCGAACTCGCTCGAGAGTTTGACATTACTCCTCGTTCAATTCGTTTTTACGAAGAACAAGGCCTAATGTCACCGTCAAGAACGGGACAAAATCGCGTTTATCTGAACAAAGATAGAGTGCGCTTAAAGCTGATCTTGCGAGGAAAACGACTAGGATTTTCCCTTGCTGAAGTCAAAACACTGTTCGACATGTACGACACCAACCCCAATTCGGCTATTCAGTTAGAAGCCATGCTCGAAATGACTGAACAGAAAAGAGCGGTGCTTAAACAGCAGCTAGAAGACATCCAGATGTTAATGACTGAACTGGATGATGTTGAAGCACGTTGCCGTGAAGAACTCGCAGAACTCAAACGAGGAAATATCGCATGAACACCTCCTACCCTACTTTAAATTTTGGACTTGGCGAAGACATCGAGATGTTACGTGATCAGGTCTATCAATTTGCACAAAATGAGATTGCTCCTCTTGCTGAACAAGCAGACGCAGACAACCAATTCCCAAACCAATTGTGGACAAAACTTGGTGATATGGGCCTATTGGGCGTTACTGTTTCAGAGCAATATGGTGGCTCTGATATGGGCTACCTTGCGCATACTATCGCAATGGAAGAAGTTAGCCGCGCGTCAGGTGGTATCGGTTTGAGCTATGGCGCGCATTCGAACCTTTGTGTTAACCAGATCTTTAAAAACGGTAATGATGCCCAGCGTGAAAAGTACCTACCTAAGTTAGTAAGCGGTGAGCATATTGGTGCACTGGCAATGAGTGAACCCAATGCAGGTTCAGACGTTGTTAGTATGAAGTTAAAAGCTGAAAAACGCGGCAACAAATACATTCTAAACGGCAACAAGATGTGGATCACGAACGGTCCTGATGCACATACATTTGTTATCTACGCTAAGACCGACCCTAACGCAGGGCCAAGAGGGATCACAGCGTTTATCGTAGAGCGCGATTTCCCTGGCTTTAGCCGCGCACAGAAACTCGACAAACTAGGTATGCGCTCTTCTAATACCTGTGAATTAGTTTTCGAAGATTGCGAAGTACCAGCTGAGAACATTCTTGGCAAAGAAGGCGAAGGTGTTCGCGTACTTATGAGTGGCCTAGATTACGAGCGCCTTGTTTTATCAGGTGGCCCGCTAGGCATTATGCAGTCGTGCATGGATATCGTAGTACCTTACATTCACGACCGTCAGCAGTTTGGTCAATCAATTGGTCAATTCCAGCTAGTACAAGGCAAAGTAGCTGACATGTACACGCAAATGAATGCCGCACGCGCGTATGTCTACACCGTTGCACAGTCATGCGATCGCGGTGAAACAACGCGAAAAGATGCTGCAGGCGCTATCCTTTATTCAGCGGAACTAGCAACCAAAATGGCATTAGATGCCATTCAACTACTTGGTGGTAATGGCTACATCAACGAATATCCGACAGGTCGCTTATTACGTGATGCCAAGCTTTATGAAATTGGCGCAGGAACGTCTGAAATTCGCCGAATGCTTATAGGCCGCGAGCTATTTAACGAATCGAAATAACACGGAGTTCTGGGTGGAAACAAACTTCGTTTGAAACAAGGAAAGCATAGGCATTCCCTGTGTCCCAGAAGTTAGAAAGACACCCACCCTACTCCATTTTAATTAGATTTAGAAAAGCTGAACTTTATTAATAGGCTAATGAATTGCAAAGACACCCACCGCAGCGAAAGCGCTTAGCATGGGTGTCTTGCTAATCATCTTGCTAACTAGTGGCTAACGCGACAGCCGTCGCCTAGGCCCAACACAAGGAGGGGTTATGCCCGTTCTTCGCTCAAGTATAAATACGAAATCTGAAACATTTATCGCAAATGCTGAACACATGCAGGCTCAGGTAAATGATCTCCTCGAAAAAATCGAACAAATTTGCCAAGGTGGCGGTGAAAAAGCGGCGGAGCGCCACGTGTCTCGAGGGAAACTTCTACCTCGCGACCGAATCAACGCACTGATTGACCCAGACACGCCCTTTCTGGAAATAGGCCAACTGGCAGCATGGGAAGTCTACGAAGACTATGTACCTTGTGCCGGAGTCGTTGCCGGTATCGGTATTGTTGCAGGTATCGAGTGTATGATTGTAGCTAACGATGCCACTGTAAAAGGCGGGACGTACTACCCCCTTACCGTGAAAAAGCACCTTCGCGCTCAGACTATCGCAGAGCAAAATAACCTACCTTGTATTTACTTAGTAGATTCAGGTGGCGCTAACTTGCCCCGTCAAGATGATGTATTCCCAGACAGAGAGCACTTTGGACGCATCTTTTTTAATCAAGCGAATATGTCTGCTAAGAATATTCCTCAAATTGCGGTAGTAATGGGTTCCTGTACAGCCGGTGGTGCTTATGTTCCCGCCATGGCTGATGAAAGCATTATCGTTAAAGAACAAGCGACTATTTTTCTAGGCGGCCCACCGCTTGTTAAAGCTGCAACAGGTGAAGTAGTTACCGCAGAAGAGCTTGGCGGTGGTGACGTTCATACTCGAATTTCGGGTGTTGCCGACCATCTCGCTAACAACGACCACCACGCACTTTCATTAGCGCGTAATGCTGTCTCTAGACTAAACAGAAAGAAGCCAGAATGCCTGGACGTGGCCGAGGTAAAACCTCCACGCTACGACATCAAAGAAATATACGGCATTGTGCCTGCTGATAGTCGTCAGACATACGATGTAAGAGAAATCATTGCGCGTATTGTGGATGATTCAGATTTTGATGAATTCAAACCGCTTTACGGCACAACCTTAGTTTGTGGTTTTGCACGCATTTTCGGTTTCCCTGTAGGCATTGTGGCTAACAACGGCATACTTTTCGGTGAAAGCGCGCTCAAAGGTGCGCATTTTGTCGAACTATGCGCCATGCGAAAAATCCCTCTCGTATTTTTGCAAAACATCACAGGCTTTATGGTCGGTAAGCAATACGAGCACGGCGGTATCGCAAAACACGGTGCAAAAATGGTAACCGCTGTAGCATGTGCGAATGTACCAAAGCTTACTGTCCTTATCGGCGGCAGTTTCGGTGCAGGCAACTATGGCATGTGCGGCAGAGCCTATGACCCACGCTTCCTTTTCATGTGGCCAAACGCTCGAATCTCTGTAATGGGTGGTGAACAAGCTGCAGGCGTTCTCGCCCAGGTTAAGCGCGACCAAAAAGAGCGCTCAGGCGAGTCATGGTCCCAAGAAGAGGAAAAGGCATTTAAACAACCTGTCATCGACACTTACGAAAAACAAGGGCATCCATACTATGCGTCTGCAAGGCTTTGGGATGATGGTGTTATCGACCCTGCGGACACTCGATTAGTGCTTGGTCTATCGCTTTCAGCGACACTTAATAAGCCTATCGAAGACACCCAATTTGGCATATTTAGAATGTAGGAGTGCAGGTAATGGAACAATCAGTGATTTACAGCGTAGATGAAAGAAACATTGCCACTGTTACTTTAAACAGAGCTGAAAAACATAATGCCTTTAACGACGAAATGATAAACGAGCTTACTCGCGTTTTTAAAAAAGCGGGTGAAGACGCAAACATTCGCGCGCTTATTTTACGAGCGGAAGGTAAAAGTTTCAGTGCCGGGGCAGATCTTAACTGGATGAAAAAAATGGCCAGTTATACCGAAGCGCAAAATGAAAGCGACGCACTTGCATTAGCAACCATGCTGCAGACGCTTTATAAAATGCCGAAGCCCACGATAGCAAGAGTACAAGGTGCAGCTTTTGGCGGTGCTGTTGGTTTAATTGCATGTTGCGATATTGCTATTGGAAGCAAGCTCAGTAAATTTTGCTTAAGTGAAGTTAAAATTGGCCTTATTCCAGCAACCATCAGCCCTTACGTGGTTGAAGCTATGGGCGCACGAGTATGCCGACGCTACTTCCAGACCGCTGAAGTATTTTCTGCGCGCAGAGCAAGACGACTCGGACTTTTGAGCGAATCAGTAACAGAAGACGAACTCGATAGCACTATCGACAATATTTTATCAAACATACTGAAAAACGGCCCCCAAGCAGTGGCGAAAGCAAAAGACTTAGTGCAATGGGTGTCTACGCAAGAGATTAACGATGCGCTTCTCACAAAGACGAGCAAACTTATCGCACAAGTTAGGACATCTGAAGAAGGTCAAGAAGGTCTGTCAGCCTTTTTAGAAAAGCGCAGTGCTTCATGGGTGGAGGTTAAGAATGATAAATAAATTACTAATTGCAAACCGTGGTGAAATTGCTTGCCGCGTTATAAAGACAGCCAACGCTCAAGGTATAAAGACAGTCGCCGTTTACTCTGACGCCGACAAAAATGCCCTTCATGTACAAATGGCTGATGAAGCTGTTTATCTAGGGCCATCTCCGTCGAAGAAAAGTTATTTACGAGGCGAGTTGATCATTGAAAAAGCAAAGGAGCTTGGTGTAGACGCTATCCACCCAGGCTACGGCTTTCTCTCAGAAAATGCTGAGTTTGCGAATCTATGCGCCAAAAACAATATTATCTTTGTAGGCCCACCAGCATCTGCAATTGAAGCGATGGGTTCTAAGTCTGCCGCCAAACACATTATGGAAAAAGCTGGTGTTCCTTTGGTTCCAGGCTATCACGGCGACGATCAAAGTGAAGCGGTATTAAAAGGCGCTGCCGATGAAATGGGATACCCAGTTCTATTAAAAGCCGCTGCTGGCGGTGGCGGTAAGGGCATGCGCCAAGTGTGGAGTGAAAAAGAGTTTTCTCAAGCATTAAATGCAGCCAAACGTGAATCTATGGCGAGCTTTGGTGACGACCATATGCTGGTTGAAAAGTACCTGACGCGCCCTCGTCATGTTGAAATTCAAGTTTTCTGTGACACCCATGGTAACGGCGTATACCTTTTTGAACGTGATTGTTCGGTTCAACGCCGACACCAAAAGATTATTGAAGAAGCCCCTGCCCCCAATATGTCTCAGTCAGTGAGAGAAAAAATGGGTGAAGCGGCGATACTCGCGGCGAAAGCCATTAACTACGTAGGTGCGGGAACGGTTGAGTTTTTACTTGATGAAGACGATTCATTTTACTTCATGGAAATGAATACACGCTTGCAAGTAGAGCATCCTGTGACAGAAATGATCACCCGTGAGGATTTGGTTCACTGGCAATTAACTATTGCCGAAGGAAAGCCCCTTCCTAAACAACAAAATGAACTCACCTTAACAGGACACGCATTCGAAGCGCGCATTTATGCTGAAGATCCAAACAACGAGTTTCTACCTTCTACCGGCACGCTGCGCCTGTTACGCACACCAAAAGAAAATGACGTAGTTCGCGTTGACACAGGTGTCGTTGAAGGTGATGAGGTAAGCGTTTTTTACGACCCAATGATTGCCAAGCTTGTGGTTTGGGGAGAGAACCGTGAGATAGCGCTCAAACGCTTAATTAGTGCATTGGGTGACTACTATATTGACGGTGTAAGCACAAACATCGACTTCTTAAAGCGTGTCGCAACACACCCTGCGTTCGTTGCCGCTGAGCTTACAACTACGTTTGTGGAGAAACACCATGATTCGTTGTTTAGCGCGACAAGTGAGGATGCAGCTAGCGATGACACCCAAGTAAATATTCCTGTGATGGCATTGCTTTCACTTTTAAATAGAAAAGTTTCTAGAAGCGATAAAACCCCATCTGTTTGGTCAACCGCCGGTGCGTGGCGCGCTAACGCAAATCACACAGAAACTCTTGCATTGCTTTGCAACCAAGAAGAAGTGCATGTTGGGGTCAAACACCAGCGTCACGGGACTGAAGATGCTTGGGAGCTATCTGTTGGAGACAATTCCTATAACGTGAAAGGCAAGCTGGTAGATAGTGCTTTGCATGCAACAATTAATGGGTACAAATCAACATTTACGTATTCAGATAATGATGGCGTGTTTACACTCTTCAACAAAGACACCCATGCTAAGTTCAGCCTAATCTCAGCATCTCTTGGTGATGATAACGATGATAATGGCGACGCTAATTTCAGTGCCCCGATGAACGGAACCATAGTGGCGCATTTGGTCGAAAAGGGTGTGTTGGTCAAAAAAGGCGAGCCTATACTAGTTATGGAAGCGATGAAAATGGAGCACAGCATCATTGCCCCGCACGATGGTGCAGTGGAAGAGTTCTTTTTCAATCCCGGTGAACTAGTTGACGGTGGCGCAACACTGTTGGCGTTCTCCACTAAAGAAGCTGCCGAGGTTTGATGTGATGTTTCCTAAAGAAGTGAGTATTGTTGAAGTAGGTCCTCGAGATGGCCTTCAGAATGAAAAGCTGGCCTTAAGCGCCGAACAAAAGATTGAACTTATTCAACTTCTTTCTAAAACTGGCCTTAACCGTATCGAAGCAGGAAGCTTTGTATCACCCAAATGGGTGCCCCAAATGGCAAACTCGGATGCGGTTTTTAAGGCGCTTAGCCCCGAAGACAAGATTCATTATTCTGCATTGACACCCAACCTTAAGGGCTTGGAAGCAGCCATTGAAGCGGGTGCGAAAGAGGTTGCAGTATTCGGTGCTGCCTCTGAATCCTTTTCACAAAAGAACATTAACTGCTCTATAAGCGAGAGCTTAAAGCGTTTCGAGGCTGTGTTTGACCTGGCAAGCGAAAACAAAATCAAAGTGAGGGGCTACGTTTCGTGCGTAATGGGGTGTCCTTATGAAGGTAAAATTTCACCTAGTGCCGTTACACAGGTGAGTAAGGAACTTATTGACATGGGGTGTTACGAAGTATCCCTTGGCGATACTATCGGCGTAGGTACACCAATGTCTACAAAACTGCTATTAGATGACGTCTTAAATGAGGTTGATGTCAGCAAAGTTGCCGCCCATTTCCATGATACTTATGGACAAGCGCTAGTGAATTTATACACTGCCCTTGGATATGGCATCTCTTCCATTGATTCAGCTGTTGCAGGACTTGGAGGCTGCCCGTATGCCAAAGGCGCAAGTGGGAATGTTGCAACTGAAGACGTCCTATATATGTTGAACGGTATGGGTATATCAACAGGTATAGACATGGCGAAATTGTTAAAAGCGTCTTCTTACATTTCAGAACTTTTAGGCCGCTCTCCCGTGTCGAAAGCAGCTAATGCGCTTCTAGCAAAATAAAAAACTGATGGGGGATGCGGCAATGCGCCCCCTCTAAGAAAGACACCCACCCTAATTGTGAAGTCTCACTTTAAATCACCGTTTATGTAATGGGTGTCTTTATAAGTTTATAGGCACAAACTCAAAAATACATTCTTTCACGCTCAGCTAGTTCGCTTTGCAATGGATGTCTCTTCAAATATTCATTACTTTTCAGCGAAAAGTCTTACGTTGGGTGTCTCTTCTAGAACAAAACAAGTCCATCGGTCAGGTCACAACTGAATATTCACAATGCTAAGGTCACACAATGACTAATTACCTTGCATTTATCTAACATGGCTCAAAGCAGAAAATCCCTCATTAGTTTAAAAGATACACCCTACTATCATTGTATATCTCGCTGCGTGCGCCGTAGCTACCTCTGCGGGTACGACCGAAACAATAGAGTTAGTTACGAGCATCGAAAATCGTGGGTAGAACAACGGCTGTTATTTTTGAGCCGGGTATTCGCGATAGATATTTGTGCTTACGCTGTTATGAGTAACCATGTCCATATCGTTTTATGCGTGAATAAAGAGGCAGCGCTCTCATGGTCATTACAAACTGTGTTACATCAATGGCATAAAATGCACAAAGGAACCGTACTTACTCAAAAGTTTATGAAGGGCGAGATCTTGAGCGAAAGTGAGTATGAGACAGTTAAAAGTACTGCTGATGTGTATAGAAAAAGGCTCTACGACATAAGCTGGTTCATGAGAAATTTAAACGAGTATATTGCGAGAAAAGCAAACGAAGAGGACGATTGTACTGGCAGATTTTGGGAAGGTCGCTTCCGTTCACAAGCATTGCTAACAGAAAAAGCTCTACTTTCATGTATGGCATATGTTGACTTAAACCCTATACGCGCAAAGGTCGCAACGGGCTTACAAGACTCATATCACACAAGCATTAATAAAAGATTGAACACGAGTATTTCACAAAACAAGACAATAAAAGGGTTAATGCCATTAAAGAGCCACCAACGATGTAGAAACACTCGCGGCTTAGATTTCACATTGAATGACTATTGCGATCTTCTTAACCAGTCAATCCAACTGTTGCGCAACACCGATTCGATAGCCGCTCAAACGAGACCCATTCAACATGTAAAACCTCTTGGTGTATGCCAACATCATTGGCATCACATTATCAGTGATTTCGAAAACGTGTTTTCAGTCGCGGCAGGAGACGGTTCATCTATGCGGAAGTTCCAAGCAAATACTAAAAGAAAACGAATGGCCAAAATATCTTCGGCAGCGATATGCTTTGACTAAACCATTCTACTTCTCGTCAGGTAAGATAACAGTAGTGATAATTGCCAGTAACAGCATACCAGCCATAATATAAACCACTGAAAAGGTTAAAACAGGGGTTAATGCAGCGTAAAGTGCACCGAATGCTAATAAAATCATACCTATAGCCGTGTTTGAGAAGCCAACCAGCTCTGTTCTTTCATGGCCTTCTTTAACATCTAAACTATATGTTTTCCGTCCGGTTCTTACGCCAGCATGGGATACCGATAACAAGAAAAACAACAGTGCAGAGGTTACAATCGGCGTCGTTTGCAATGTAAGCAAACCAATGCATGAAATTATTGCGAGTACCCCTGAAATTTGGAGTGTTAACTTTGCGCTTTTGTCTGCAATCTTTCCCCAAATTATTGATGATAAAAGAGCAGCAGTTGCTTCGGCTCCTATATAAATAGGAAGCAGCTCTTTTACATCTCCATTTTTTTCTATCATAAAATAAGGCGCAACCAAGGCTGAGTGAACGAAAAGCCCTCTTACCAAAATGAATTTGTAAACCGTGGCGTCGAAGTCAATACTAAACGCTTTCTCCTCTTTATCACCCACATCTACCGTCGTTTTAACAGGCCATACACATATAAGGGTCAAAACAAATGATAAAAGACTCCCGAACAAGACTATCAGCAGCACGTTCGAAGAAAGAGAGCCGTCGTAAATTGTCAAAGGTATAGCGATAACAAGGGTGACCATGCCTGAAACGGTAGATGCAATTCCGATTAGGTTACCCCGCTCACCTTTCGTAGCTACATCAGCCTCCATATCTTTCACGGTAAGAGAACAGGCAGAGCGACCCAGGCTCAGGAAGACAAGCGAAATAAGTATCAAGGTACCCGCCAAGCCCCCCGAAAATGAAATGGCCGCGATCAGCATACAGAAAACTGAAAGCGTTTGTGTGAGCATACCGACACGCCAAACCAAGTGCCGCTGAGTATGTTTTCGAAGATAAATGCTAATAAGTACTTGAGGCAGAAGCGCGCCCGACTCTCTAATTGGAACCAGCCAGCCTATCATCCAAACTGGTGCGCCAATGCTAATAAGAAGTGCGGTCAAGGTTGTTTTAGCAGAGATCAGTAGGTCGGCTAGTTTATTAAGCGAAAGGCCTGTAATAAGTAATTTTTTTTGTTTCATGGAAGGTAAGCATGCACCGCAATTCGATTGAACATATACGGTGCACTTATCCAGTCAGATCAGAAAGTTATATGCCCTACCCAGCGTTTTCAGCGAGTATTTTAAGATTTTCTAGGCCCATTTCGAAATCCGGACCAATCATGCTGTCCATCATCAAAGCAAAATATTTGTTTATAGGGTTATTGTCTACCGAGCCTTCATCTCTCCAGGTTACAAGAGAACCATTTTCTGTGGGCTCAATTTCTACGACGCCCGATGAACCCATGTCAAAATCGGGAAAATATAATCGGTACATCACACGTCTGTTATGCTCTAGTTGCGTAATCTCCATTTCTCCATTTCCCTCGGTTTCACTTAACCACTCGGAACGCATCCCAATAGCCCTATCAGGCCCTGAATAATCAAGTTTCATATCAGGATCACGCTTGAACCATACGCCCCATTTCTTCCACTCTTTCAAATCAACGACATAGGGATATATTTCTGATGGCTGAGCATCAATATTAATTGTTCTTTCAACGCTGTAATCTTTAGGAATAAAAAAGCTTGTTGCGACAAATAATACGATAACAACACCTACGACCATTAAGAGTTTTTTTAACGCTCCCATCTGAGACTCCATAAAAGAATTGCCCCTTCAAATATAACATTTAATTAACATTTGTCACTTAAAGATCTTTCTTGCTCATTTTACTGTTAGATAGACACCCATCCCCTCATGTTTAACGCAGTTGAAAGCAAATTTATACTCAAAATAACTATTATGAGCCTTCTCTTTCGCGTTACCGAGAAAGGACACTCAGCAATAAAACCTTATGATGCATGAAGTAACCACTTCGTTTATCGAGCAAAGTGTAGACTAACTTTCTACAGTTTAAAAATGGGTGTCTACACAGTGATTTGCTTTGATCGAGGGTCTCTTCTGGATGCCATGATGAAATTGAGTTGCGTGTCTCGCTAACTTTTTTATCGTCAAATTTACTAAGTAACTAACTCATAGTAGCGATGGGTATCATGCTAAAATTTTAATTCAAGAAGCCTATTCCAGTTTAAGAATAAGAGATAGGGGTGGGTGTCTTTGTAAGAGCAACAGTTGAATGCCATTGGATGAGATTAAGGGAATTAAGATGGGTGTCTCTGTAAGGGCGAGAGCCCCCCAACCTACAATTTTTTAAAAACATTTACCATTTCATCACAAAGCATGAAAATCGCGCTGTCATTCTAAATTATCTTGTGTAATATGGATTTAGGTTATCAAGAAAGCCTGTTCAATCAGGCCTATCATGCATAGCGCAGTCAATCGCAACACTTCGTTTTCTTTTTATATTTCTATCGATACACAGTTGTCGCTTTATTACAGGAGTTTATAGGAAATGGCAGATCAAAGTTCTCGTTACATCAGTAACCTTACTCGCGATACATATGCGCTCATCCTCGCGGGTGGTAAAGGTTCTAGACTACACGAGCTCACTAATTGGCGAGCCAAACCGGCACTTTATTTCGGCGGTAAATTTAGAATTATCGATTTCCCGCTATCAAATTGTGTTAATTCAGGTATCCGTCGAATAGGCGTGGTTACCCAATACAAGTCGCATTCTCTTATTCGTCACTTGGTTCGCGGTTGGGGTCATTTCAAAAAAGAACTTGGCGAATCTGTAGAAATCCTACCCGCTTCTCAACGTTTCTCCGACAGTTGGTATGAAGGAACCGCAGACGCGGTCTTCCAAAATATAGATATCATTCGTGATGAGCTTCCAAAATATGTCATGATCCTTTCAGGCGATCACATCTACCGTATGGACTACGGTGATATGTTGGCCAAGCACAAAGAGTCTGGTGCCAAAATGACGGTTTCATGTATGTCAGTGCCCTTGGAAGAAGCCGCAGGTGCGTTTGGCGTTATGTCGGTTGATGAAAACTACCGTATTAACGGATTTGAAGAGAAGCCAGCTAACCCGACCCCACTTCCTAATGACCCAACGCGCTGCTTAGCATCTATGGGCAATTACGTGTTTGATACAGAGTTTCTATTCGAGCAATTACGTGTTGATGCTGAAAATATGGGCTCTCAGCGAGACTTTGGTAAAGACATCATTCCATCAATCATCGCCGACCACCCAGTATACGCCTATCCTTTTGAGAAAAGTGGCGGAGACAACGCCTATTGGCGCGATGTAGGTACTATCGATTCATTTTGGGAAGCCAATATGGAAATGGTTGCTCCTGTACCTCAATTGAACCTCTACGATAGAAAATGGCCCATATGGACATACCAAGAGCAACTGCCACCAGCAAAATTTGTTTGGGAAGACCACGACAGACGTGGTGAAGCGATTAACTCCGTAGTTTCTGGGGGTTGTATAATTTCAGGCTCTACACTTCGTTCATCTATTTGCTTTTCCAATGTACGCGTACATTCCTATGGCCTTATTGAAGACGCCGTAATTCTTCCTGATGTGGAAATCAAACGCCATTGCAAGCTGAAAAAGGTGATTATCGATCGAGGTTGTGTCATTCCTGAAGGAACTACAATTGGTTACGATCACGAGCAAGACAAGGCACGTGGGTTCCGCGTATCTGAAAAAGGCGTGGTACTGGTGACGCGAGAAATGTTAGGTCAGCCCGTGGGTGGACTAAGCAAGCCTAGAAAGCACGACTAACTCATTTATCCTAATGTTATGGCGAGATTGATTTTGGCGTTAAAGCGCTTAAATCAATCTCTGTAATATTTAATTCGCCTCATTACTCCACTGCGTTAATGTACGCTCAATAAAGCTCGCTACCTGCTCAGGGTGTTCTAGTGGAAACATATGGCCACCATCGAGCACGCTATGCTCAATAGCATTATGCTTCAGAAGCCTCGAGTACATTTCTGGCTTACACACGTTACTTTTGCTTCCTGTCGCCAATACGGCCGGACACTTAAGCTTTCCTTTATATTTACCCAAATTGTGCGGAACATTGCGAAACAAATCTGCTTCTACTTCTGCACGAAATGTGAGCGAAATATTGTCCCCCTTCAAGGCGGTTACAGATTTTACATAATCGCGCACGCATCGTTTATCCATATCCCTAAACAATGCTTTGCTGTGAAAGTACGCCACCATATCAGTATTGCTTGGCCAACTGGTATTGCGTGTTTGCGCGAGTTTCGCTGGCGTAAGCTTGTTAATTAACGGCGTGTGTTTCGCGAATTTAAAAAAGTAACTTAACGGGCCGACAACAAGTGGCGGATCGAATAAAATGATGCCTCTGAACAGCTCTGGCGCTTCGCAAGCCGCCATGTAGGTAATTACAGCACCAAATGAATGCCCAATACCATACACGCCTCGCGGATCCTTGTTCTCTTTTTTTATATGCTTGATAAGTTCTTGAACTTGATTGCGCCAGTTACCATTCACAGGAAGCTGAGGATCGTGTCCGAAGCGCTCAACATGAAGACGGTGAAAGTGATCAGGTAACGCTGAAAACATCGCATTATAACTACCTGCCGGAAATCCATTTGCATGGGCAAAATGAAAACTCAACTCTGACGACGTCACCAATACACTCCTTTATACTTAAACAACAAAGGGGCTTTAAATCAGCCCCTTAGCATGAAAGTTCGATAATACTATAAGCCTCTGGCTTCTGCCATTTCCCAATCTTTTACAATCTTCGTGCTCGTCCATAAGAACACGGCAATAGAAAGCGCGTAAGGAACTACTAGGTAGATGAGAGCCTGTCTCAATGCCTCCGTCTCGCCTAAAGATGGCACCAATGCTTGGCTAATAATACCAGTCAGCGTTGGGCCACCGCCCAGCGCAATGATGTTCAATACAAAGAAGAACAACGCTGTCGACATAGCTCTTACGTTTATTGGAGCTAGTGTCTGTGCCATCGCAAAACTTGGGCCTAGGTATGAACCACTGGTGAATAACAACAGCGCCATGAGCCCTACTGATAACCACAAATCTTGCACTTGTAACGATGCATAAAATGCCGGCACACCAATAATAAGTGCGATAGCGGGCAATAACGCATAAGCTTTTTTATTGTGCTTACCCCATCTATCAGCAATATAGCCTCCTAGCCATACACCGAGCGCATAGGCGGTGCCATTGATAATGCCAAAAACGATTAGCAACTGTGTAATATCTAAACCCGCAAAGGCGCGAACGTAGTAATCAATTACCCATGTCGATATGGCATAGTTACCGAATGATCCAAAGGAAATACCCAGTGCCATTCCCCACCACGTCGGAATTTTCAGTAGCATCTTGAGAGACGACTTTACACTCGGCTTGTTCGCATCATCTGCGCTTGGTAAAGAGACCGTTCTGGCAGGTTCCTTGACCGTGAGCTTAAGCAAAATAGCCAGTAACACCCCTGGAATACCCACGCTGTACATTACCGTTCGCCAGTCGGCAGAACCGCCCTGTAAAAAGAACGCTGATGCAAAAAACGCAAGCATAACGCCAAAAGGAATACCTAAAGAGTATATTGCGAGCGCGCCCGCGCGTTTTTCTTTAGGGAATAAGTCAGAAATAATACTGTGGGACGGTGGACTACCACCCGCTTCACCGATGCCGACACCAATACGTGCTATGGCAAGCTGCATGTAATTGGCAGCTAACCCAGATGCAGCGGTAAATCCACTCCAAAGCGTTAGAGAGATCGCAATGATATTAACGCGGCTGTACCTGTCGGCAAGCCATGCAATTGGGATCCCCATCACGGTATAAAGTAGCGCAAAGTAGATGCCTTTAAGCCACCCAAGTTGGGCGTCATCTAACCCCAAATCGGCTTTGATAAAAGGAGATAGAATCCCAATGATTTGCCTGTCTATAAAGTTAAAGGCATACACCAAGGTTAATATGAATAGAACGTAATTCCGGTAACTTCTAGATGCTCCTGCTTCTGCAGCGGGAATACCTTCAACGTGAGTATGGGCCATAACAGTCCTTTTGAGTGACAATAGCTCAGTCTATGCATTAGGCAAAAAAATAAACAACTAATTGTTACTTATTTGTTAACATAACGAAAATTTCTAACTGAGGCTTTTCGTTCTATAGCGCTTAAGGTACGATGACAAACACTTAACTCATCAGACCAGACAAGCAAATATGACAGTAGATGAATTGCTCAATATTCCTCAATTATCTCAAACTTCGGAAAACACATGGAAAGTTGATGGACTAGTTATCCCTAAGACGTGGGGACAGGGACGAACTGCGTTTGGAGGAATTTCTGCCGGTATGCTTTACACCGCAGTAAAGCAGCAAGTCACTGATAACCGTGTGCTGCGCTCTTTTACCACCAACTTTGTCGGTCCCCTATCTCTTGAAGCGCCTTTTTCTATCGAAGTAACGCTACTTAGAACAGGGAAAAATGTCTCTCAGTTCACCGCTCATGCTATTCAAGACGGCAAAAGCTGTGTTTTTTCGCAAGCCTGTTTTGGTGTTGCGCGTCAGTCAGGTATTCAAGTTGAGAATACAGATACACACGACATGCCTCAGCCGAATAAAGCAAAGTTCATCCCGCAAATACCTAAAGTTACGCCTAAATTCTTACGCTATTTTGATTTGGCAATTGAAGATGGCGGCATTCCATTTACGCGCAGAAAAACCAGCCATTATCACGGCTTTATGCGCTTCAAGCAGCCCCCCGAAGCCATCACTGATGCACATATCATTACTATGATCGACGCATGGCCACCTACACTTTTACAAATGATGAAGCTTCCGGCACCAGCCAGTACAGTAAGTTGGAACTTGGAATTTATCCATCCTCACAAGCCGGTAAGCCCGACAGACTGGTTTGCTTATAAAGCTCACACAAGACAAGCTGCAGATGGTTATGGCCATACTGAAGCGACGATTTGGGATAAGGATAATGAAGTGATTGCCATCAGTAGGCAAACCGTAGCGATTTTCGACTGATCGCTACGGCATTTCGAAAAGCACGTTAAAAACGTTACGTTAATACAGCATAAACGCGTTAGGGTTAAACAGGGAAATTACCGAAATACACTGCAGGTTGGTTATATCTAGCGCGTCTTCTAAATCTTCGCGATTAAGCGACAATGCCTCATGCAATTCTGGCTTTAAGTTGTGATAACTCGGGTAGATCTCAGGGTTAACGTTATCGAGTGCCAACACATAGGAGAGTTGTAGAATCTTCTCATCTGTAGAAGCAGACTCCTCCTCTTCTTTGTGGATACTGGCAATTGGCGTATAAATAGAGCTTGGAATATCCCACTTTTCAATTAATCTTGCCGATAATTCCGCATACGTGAACCCTAGCACTCCAAATTGAAGTTCAGCAGGACTTACTCTGGTGTTAAATGCCTGACAACGGGTTGCCGACTCAGGCAAAACCGAAACGGTTACCAGCTCGCCTATGTTGTGAAGCAGCCCCGAAACAAAGAGTCGCTCAGGCTCACGAATATTGCGCATATCGGCAAAGTATTTTGCCAAGAGACCGCACGATACACTTTGCTCCCAAAACTTGTCGAGATCGATACGTTGACCGTCTACATCACTGAATGCTTGGCTTACGCCATAAGCCAGTGCCAAGTCGTAAGTGGAGCGGGTCCCCACTACCTGGATGGCTCTTGTGACGGTGTCTATTTTATTAGGAAAACGATAGAGCGCTGAGTTTGCTACTCTTAGCAATTGCGTTGCCAATGACGGATCGAAAGCAATAATATCGCCGATGTCGTCAATGCTTGAAGCTTCATCATCCATACAAGCTTTAAGTCGAGTTACCGAATCAGGTAAAACAAAGAGGTTTTCCGCTTTCGAAACTAATTCATCTAAATTCATTCGTGCACTCTCTTTCATGCCGCCTTTGTCAATATAGCGTTGAAGGCACCTCCATTCGCCTTGTGTCCATTAAGGTATAGGCACAAAAATGTAGTTGGTCAATAAGTATCAACTAGTAAAAAAGTATGATTTCTTTACTAATCATTAAGTTAACCTGAATCCTTCATAAGCCTTGATACCGCGGGGCTCATTTTCAATTTGAAAATCTTGCTTTACGCTGAACATCAACAATCCACGCAACGCCGCTGATACGCACTACACTCGTGTATTCAGCGCATCCCTGGAAGGCCTGTATTATAGCTTTTTGCCCCTTTTTACATACAAATAATTCTAATACACAGAAAAACTTAGGGTAATTACCTATAAGAATTAGATTTTCTAAGGAACACTTGCTTTTGTAATGACCAATTCAAATTTATGGTAGTATTTGCATACTATTCACTATGCCCTTGATGGCAAAATTCTTAAAGCAAAAGTTGTAATCCATCCATGTTAAATGTCGCTGTTATCGGTTATGTGTGGCCTGAGCCAAATTCTTCGGCCGCGGGCCAAAATATGTTAGCTATTATTAAGCGTTGCTTATCTGCCGATTTCAATGTGACATTTCTGACCGCTGCCACCGATAGCGACCATAAAGAAGACCTTACAGCATTAGGCGTTGATGTGCATTCTGTGGCATTGAATTGTAGTTCTTTTAATAGCCAAATAGCGCATATAAAGCCTGACGTTGTTATATTCGACCGCTACATGACAGAAGAGCAATTTTCCTGGCGAGTAAAAGAAGCGTGCCCAGATGCACTTCGAGTTTTAAACACTGAAGATTTACACAGCCTGCGTCAGGCTAGGCACGAAGCGGTAAAACAGGACAATGATGCTCGCCTTGCTCAGTTAAATAGCGAATTGGCGCAAAGAGAAGTTGCAGCAATACTAAGAAGCGACCTTACATTAGTAATTTCAAAACGAGAAATGGCGCTTTTGACGGAACATTACGGTGTACCTAGAGCGCAGCTCCAATACCACCCTCTTGTTGTAGGAAAAACGCCCCTCGTCACGCTTACTTTTGAGGAAAGAGCGCACTTTGTTCATATTGGAAACTTTCGCCATGCGCCTAATTGGGACGCGGTCCTGCAACTAAAGCAAAGCATATGGCCTGAGATAAGAAAAGCGCTACCTAAAGCAGAATTGCACATATACGGCGCTTACCCGCCTAAAAAGGCCACCCAACTGCACAACGAAAAACAAGGCTTTTTGGTAAAAGGTTGGGCCGAAAATGTGGAATCTATAATGTTGAGCGCAAAGGTGCTGATTGCTCCTTTACGATTTGGCGCAGGCATTAAAGGCAAACTAATTGATGCGATGCGCTGCGCTACTCCTAGTATCACCACGTGGATAGGCGCAGAAGGTATCACCTCAACCGATTCAATCACTGCTAATAGCAATGTACAGGAAATCGATGAGCCAAAGCAGCTAGCGCAATGGCCTGGTGCGCTTTGTAGCGCGAATACAACTGACGCAGCGGTTATTCAAGACTACGTAGAACAAGCTGTGGCACTTCACAATGAAAAGTCTACGTGGGATAGCGCTAGTAACTTAACGGCGTCAGTGCTTAGCTCATTTGAAAGCCAACAGCCAGAAGTGCCGTTAATTGAAAAAGTCATTGGTTTAAAACAGTCGCTTAACACGCATAGAAACGGTTTATTTATGCAAAGCTTGTTGTGGCATCAAACACTGACAGCGAGCAAGTACATGAGCCAGTGGATTGAAGCAAAAAGTAAATAACGGCAGCCACTAGTTTAGCGGCTAGATGCCCTTTAATTTAGCTATTACAGATTTAATCCCGTTTCCACGGGACTGACTTAAGTAGCGTTCCAGCTGACAGCGAGACAAATATCTCTCAAAGTCGAATTCACTGCGCTGCTGCGGGGTTAACTCGTTTGCTTTTTCTAACAATACTGCAAGCACGCCGCGGATCACTTTGCTAGGCGAGTAAGCCATCAAACTGCCTTGTTCGTCAGAAGTGGCGAGCCATACCGGGCTTTCACACCCTTCTACTTCTGTTTCAGCCGAACGTTTTTCCGCTGGAAGCGGGACAAGCGATTTACCCGCAAGCATCAGTGTACGAGTAAAATCGTCCCATCCTTTCGCGTTAGCCAAAGATGAAGCCAGAGGAAGCAAAGTTTCGAGAGAACTCATGATCTCTATACCTTGCTTAATTTCCGCTAAGCTCTGAGGCCAAATCATCTGCAGTCATAACTAGGTTTTCAACATCACTCGTGGTGGGGAACATTACTAGCTCAACGCCATTCTTATCAAGGCCTGGCAACCAAGTTTGTGTAAACTCATCGAGTGTAATATTCACGCATTGGCCCTCAATTTCGTTTATATCTACAAACTTTTGAGCTAAATCGTGATGCGGGAATACTGGTAGCTGAACGCTTTCACCACCTTCAAACATCACAAAACCTTCACTACCTTGCACCATCCAAATTTCATTTGCTTTTGCAATATAGCTCACTACAAGCTCTTGTCGGTCTTCTGCACTTAGCTTCATCGCTTGCTCGATAACCGCATCACTCAATTTGTCTGCAACTGTTTCTGGAAACACGTTATTTCACCTATCTCAAATTTTGCGGCAAGTATACCTGCCCCAGTAATAGGCGCAATGCAATAAGCGTTAAAAAAGCCCCCTCGGCTAACACACTTACAAAGACACCCATCCATAGCTCTTCTTCATCATCAAAAACATTATTAAGAAGACACCCAAGTTTACCCCTGAAATTACGGGAATCACTCCCGGTTGTAACTCGATCAGCCATTACATTATTAACATTGACATTTTTCGCCCGTTACGAAGACACCCATGATAAAGTTAGAGCAAATCATCCAACGCTGTGAAAGCTTAAACGCAAAGACCTTTACCTCATGCGCAATCTATTTACTGCTCTTAAGCAAGACACCCATGCCAACCACGCTATCTTGGAAAATACCTTTCCCTTCTCGATGTACCACAAAGATAGTGAGTTTAACCATGAGGCCTATCTTGCCATCCTTAACATCATGAGGGTGTTTCACCAAACAACAGCAGAAACCGTAAAACAGGCTGCACTCCAGACCCCTTCCCTTAGCCGCATCGCCTCAATGCTCAATAGCGAAGTTGTTCTACTAGCGCTTAACAATGACACCCACGCGTTGTCGTCCGCAACACTGTCTGCTCAACAACGTTACAATGACCCCCATGCCAAGCTCGAACCTACTACAAGAATAAAAAACAAAGATGAGCCAGTCTTAAACGCCCAGGCTATCGCACAGTTTACTCCTTGCTCCAATTCAACCACCAGCCATGCCATCGCAGCTATCTATGTATGGTTGGGCTCATCAATGGGCGCCAACATTATTGTTAGGCGGTTAGAAGCCATGACGTTAGATATTCCTACCGAGTATTATCAAGCGATGGCAGGATGTGCCAAAGCCTGGGTGTCTTTCAAACAAGAAGTAGAAACACTCTTACCCGAGCTCGGCCTAGATAATGAAAGCTTTGTTAAGAACGCGGTGCAAGACGCAAATGCTTGGTTTGAGTTTTTGATTTCACTGGGCAAGCGCACGGCACCAAATGCCACTCCCTACCATGAGGCAAACGTGTGATTAAGGGATAACTAAATTTATGCTAATGACGAGATTTTAATACACAGCGATTTCACCATTAGCTATAAATAAACTTAATCTAGCCAATCGACTGAATGCATTAATATAGTGGCAAAACGTCGTTAAGCGGTCGTGCACTTTCTGGTAAACTCTAGCCAAATTCGAAGCAAACACTAAAAAGCATGAAAGTAATCTCATTTAATATAAACGGTATTCGCGCTCGTCTACATCAACTTCAGGCGGTTATCGACGCACACCAACCCGATATTATTGGCTTACAGGAAATTAAAGTTCACAACGAACAGTTTCCGGTAGAAGCCGTTGAGGCCATGGGCTATCACGTTTATTTCCACGGACAAAAGAGCCATTACGGCGTTGCTTTTTTGGCGAAGAAAGAGCCGCTTTCTGTGTCGATGGGTTTCCCAACAGATGACGAAGACGCCCAACGTCGCATGATTATTTTAAAAACCACCGATGATGCTGGCGAGCCCGTTACCGTTCTAAATGGTTACTTCCCTCAAGGCGAAAACGAAAAGCATGAAACCAAGTACCCAGCTAAGCGTAAGTTCTACAGAGACTTAATGACTTATTTAGATGATAACCACACACCAGATGACAACGTAATTGTTATGGGCGATGTCAACATCTCTCATACAGACTTGGACATTGGCATTGGTGAAGACAACCGCATACGTTGGCTGAAAACTGGAAAATGCAGCTTCTTGCCGGAAGAGCGTGAGTGGTTGAACACGGTAATTGACTGGGGCTTTGAAGATAGTTTTCGAACACTCAACCCAGAGACAAACGACAAGTTTTCATGGTTCGATTACCGCTCAAAAGGATTCAACGATAATCGTGGCCTTCGCATAGATTTGATTTTGGCAACAAAACCGCTTCATGCAAAACTACATGACGCCGGTATTGATTATGAGCTGAGAGGCATCGAAAAGCCGTCTGATCATGCGCCTATTTGGGCTGAGTATAAAGGGTAAACAGTACTAAATACTGCTCCCCGCCATTAACTAAGGAGTAAATTTGAGTTCACTACAACTGCTAGCATTGCTGATTTACGGTGTATTATTACTCGGTGCGGTCAGGCATGTAGACTTTACTCATTTTGCGAGTAACAAGCAGCAGCAACACCTTATTTTTGGTACTGCTGCTTCGCTTTTCGTTCTCTGGTTGTTTAAAGCAGGCATCTTCGAGGGCCTAGATGTTCATTTTCTAGGCCTTTCAGTTTTGACATTAATGCTCGGCTTTAGAAACGCTATTATTGCATCGTTTATCGCGCTATTAGGCGCAAACGCAGTCGGCTACGGAAGTTGGGAAAACTTTGGCGTTAACGGGCTACTCGGCACCGTTGTACCTATTGGCATAACCTATCTATTTTATATGCTTTCTTTTCACCGTATCCCTCGACAACTTTTCGTGTACATTTTTGTTTGTGCCTTTTTCCCTGCCGCTCTTTCTATTGCATTAAAGACGCTAACGCTCGGCGCATTTTATTACATTGAAGGTACATATACTTGGGACATCATTTTTGACAACTACGTTTTGCTTATACCACTTTTGGTCTTTCCTGAAGCTCTGTTAAACGGTATGGCGATAACGCTTTTAGTGATCTACCAGCCAACGTGGGTTTATACCTTTCACGACAAGTTTTACCTCGATAATTAAGTTCTCTTCAACACAGTTACTGTAACTCATCAACTAATGTTTAATAAGCTTTTTCTAATTTCAATCTATTATTAAAGAGTATGGTTGAGTGGTAAAAGCCGAATCTATATACAAACATTTTCGTTGGAGTGTAACGACGCATCTAGTATGGCGTCCGAAATAGATAGGTTATTTAAAGCCCAGCATAAATTTGGTGTGCGTTGCCACCAGTAGAAGAAGGTGAAGAGTTGGTGTTGATGGAAGGTAGCATTTCAAGCGTTACCTCTCGTGCAGAGCGGGTGATAAACAATGCAGTTGTGTTGCTGCCCGAAAACAGAACGCCTATTGGCGTATTAATGATTTACTGCGCAGGATGTCGCTTGATGGTTGGAGACGAAATTAATTTCATGCTGGATTCGCTGCAAAAAAATTTCCAGCATTACCTATTTGCGGCCCGTTTACTTTTGGCGAGCAAGGGCGCTTTTTAGATAGCAAGAACAGACACGGCAATCTTATGATATCAGCGGTAGTGTTCTCTCAATGAATAAAGATTATGAAAATGTTTTAGAAGATCTATCGCTTATTTACCGTCTTAAACAGCAGGCTGAGGCACATAAAAAGGAAAGCGATGCTTTGCTATAAGGCACTGGATTAGGACTTTATATCTCGTTCTCCATCGTTGAAGCGATGGGGGGAACCATTAGCGTAGAAAGTGAAGTAAACGTGGGCACCACATTTACCCTATCTTTTCCAACGAAGTTGGAAGATAAAAAAACCGCACAAGCGTGCGGTTTAGATACGTTTGACAGCAACTCCTAGTCGCTTATATCAAGCAATTACTCACTACTTTTTGAACAAAATGTCCATAACGTCAGCCAGCTCGCCTTTGCCTTCACGAATTTCTTCTTCCGACAAACCCGCAATTTCATGAGGGAAAACTAGCCATTCATCACTTTCGTTAACATAATAATCTGGCACGATGTCTGTTGTGTTGTTTTGCGGCTTGTACCACGGACATGCAATGCGAATATCTTTAGGCATGTTCAAACGCATTAGTTTATTAATTTGCTTAATAAGTGCATCTACGCTGCGGCCTGAATCGAAAACATCATCAACAATCAACAACTTGTCATCAGCATTCGCATTTTCTACCAAGTAGTGTAATCCGTGTACACGGATCTCTTTCGATTGTTTGTTTATTCCGTAGTAAGACGATGTACGTACTGCGATATGGTCGGTTGACGTATTCTTAAATTCAAAGAATTCTTGAACCGCGATACCAATGGGAGCACCACCACGCCAGATACCAATAATAAAGTCAGGGCGAAAGCCGTCTTCATACACCTTTGCCGCTAGGCGAAAGGAATCCTGTAGAAGCGATTGCGAGGTGATAAAATTCTTGTTCATGACGTCTCACTGGGCAAAATTTAAAAGACCGCGAGTATAGTGAATTTTGCACTAACTTGCACGGTAAATTCAGCGATTTATTCGTTTTGGAGCGCTTGCGATGGTGCAATTTTCATCGCTTTGCGCGCTGGATAAACGCTGGCTAAAACACACAGTAGCAAAGACAGCAAAGCAATGCCTGCAATTTGTACAACGTCCATTTCAATTGGCAGCCCTCTACCGTCTGCCGCTAAGGCTAACGGCGACCCGATAAGGTCCAAAATGTTATTTAATTGGAGCGTAATCACTACGCCTAATACTAGACCAATGCCAGCGCCTTTAATGCCGTTAAACATACCGTTTAACACAAAAATCCACATTACTGAACTGGGTAACATACCTTGAGTTTGGAGTACTGCGATATCGCCTTGTTTTTCCGTTACCACCATAACCAGTGCCGAAACGATATTAAATGCCGCTACCGCGATAATAAGCAGCAACATGAGTGTCATCATGTTCTTCTCCATCTTGACGGCATCAAATAGCGGCCCCTGACGCTCACGCCAAGTCTTCATATTATTTACAGAGACACCCACCCTATCGGTGAGCGCGCTAACAACTGCTTGATAGTTAAAAGCGTCATTTAAAAATAGCCGGAGGGATTGTTCGCTGCCTTTAGGATCTCGCATTAAGCGGTTAACGTCTTCAAGGTTCATATACATCACCTTGTCGTCCATCTGTGAACCCATATCGAATACACCCACCACGGTTACAAGCCGTTGACTTGGCATTCTTCCAAACGGTGTATACACACTTGCACCAGCCACCATGACACGCAATCTATCTCCTACTCGTGCTTCAAGTTTAATGGCAAGTGAGCGCCCAATAATGGCAGCAAAACTCCCCTCAGTTAGATCGCTAAATCGCCCCTGCTCCATATGGTTTGCAACCAAAGTGTGCTCAATCATTACTTCAGGTTGAACACCGTGAACCTGGACACCACGCAAGTCCGAGCGAGACTGCACTACTGCTTCAGCTTCCCTGTAAGCCATAGTGGCAACAACGCCTTCGATGGGTGTCTCGCTAATTTCTTTTAAAGTCACTGTCTGCGTTTTTTCTGCAGTTTGCGTGGGTGTCTCTGTAATTGCGTTTTCGATGGGTGTCTCGCTAATTTCTTTTAAAGTCACTGTCTGCGTTTTTTCTGCAGTTTGCGTGGGTGTCTCTGTAATTGCGTTTTCGTTGGATGTCCTGCTAGGGTTCTCGCTTATGATGGGTGTCTTTGTAATTTCAATATGGGGGACAATGCCTAAGATGCGCTGTTTTAGTTGACCTTCTAGGCCGTTCATAACAGACACAACGATAATGAGCGCCATCAATCCCAGTGCAATACCGGCCACTGAAAATCGATTAATAAATGAAACAAAACTGGTTTGGCTTGCTTTGTTAGACTTGGCATAACGATAAGCAATGAATGCAGAAAGAGGATAAAACATAGCGCCTTGCTTTTCAGTAATACGGTAATCTGCCTTATGTTTAGCTATGCTTAATGAATGAGAAATTCAGATAAGTAGCCCAAAGACGAGATGACGGGTTAACCCCAAAATAGTAAAGTGAGTATACTACGTGTGATCGGTATACTACTTATAAGTTACTAACTGCACAAGAATTAGTGGCAGAGGAATGATGTGAGCGAACTTAGCCTAGAACAAAAAAAAGCCCAATTCGATGAATATTTTTCTATCGCACATCGCATAAACGCCAATATGCGCCCGTTAGGTGAAGACGAAGTAGTGCCTGATGAAGAGAACTTAGAGGAGTCGATGCCGTATGCATTTCGCATTGCCAGCGAAATGGCCGCTATTGAAGCACAGGCAATTCGTCCGCTTCGCAACCTAAGTGATCATGCTGAGTCGCTGGCTGACTACTTAAACCATCAATCTCGAAAAATTGACTTGATGATGTCGTTCGTTTTGCACCAGCAAGACGAGCCAGAGTTTCGCTTCAAAACCGTAAAGCTCGGTGGTGGCGGTGTGGTCATCGAGTCAAAAGAAGCATTGAATGTGGGCGCCAAAGCGGAACTTAAACTTTTCTTGGATGCCGAAGCAGCAGCAATATTTTGTTTTGGCGAAGTAATTACTTGCGAGCAAGTAGAAGACCGTTACCATATCGCCTTTATTTTTAACACCATTCGAGAGCAAGACCAGGAGCTTTTAGTTCGCGCTAGCTTGCATATTCAAACGCAACAGCTAAGAAAGCGGGCAAAAGAAAAAAAAGCGGGATCTGAATAGACCCTAACATCAGTATATAAGCCGTAAAACTCATCTTGCACTTAAAAAACAGGACGTCATGACAGCCACTTTATTATCGCTTCCATTACCTGCGCCTAAAAAAGAAGCCTCATCACAAGATCACAAACACTGGGGCCAACTTCAAGGCAGCAGTGCCGCACTATGTATCAGCCAAGCACTCAGCCAATACAAAGGCCCTATTGTACTGATTACCGCCGATACACCCTCGGCAATGAAGCTCGAAAAAGAAATAGCCTTCTTCTTAAGCGATAATACAAAGCATACACCTATTACTCTGTTTCCAGATTGGGAAACACTGCCCTACGATTCGTTTTCGCCCCATCAAGACATTGTTTCTCAGCGATTAGAAACCCTATTCCGCTTTACACAGCAAGGCGAAGGCATATTCATAGTGCCTGTTAACACGTTAATGCAGCGTTTAGCCCCTACCGATTATTTAGCAAAGTATTTGCTTATGCTAAACAAGGGCGACACCTTAGATAGAGATCAGTTCAGACGCAATCTCGAGCAAGCCGGCTACCTGCATGTTAGTCAGGTAATGAGCCACAGCGAATTCTCGGTGCGCGGCAGCATCATCGACCTTTTTCCGATGGGAAGCGACCAGCCATTTCGAATAGACTTGTTTGATGACGAAATCGACTCCATTCGCTATTTCGATACTGAAACCCAACGCTCTGGCGAGGCTGTTAACGAAATTCGCTTGCTACCAGCACGAGAATTTCCTACAGACAAAGAGGCAATCACGCTTTTCCGCCAGCAGTTTTTAGAAAAGTTCGACGCAAACAATGCATCTGAAAGCGTATTTTCTCAGGTAAGCAAGGGCACCATGCCGAGCGGTGTGGAATATTATCTTCCCCTCTTCTTTGAAAAAACCGCTACGCTTTTTGACTATCTTCACCCTAAAAGCCTGCTATTACTTCACGGTGATGTGCAAGACGCCAGCGAGTTTTTCTGGGCCGACGTACAAGAACGTTACGAGCAGTATCGTTATAACTTAGCCCGTCCACTGCTTGCACCAGACGAGCTGTTTTTACCTATAAATGAGCTATTTGGTGCCATAAAACAGTGGCCACGTGCATCCCTTTCCAGCAAGGTACTTGAAGAAAAATCAGGTACTAGCAACCTTCAATGCGAAAAGCTTGACGACATCGCGATTAACTCGCAGAAAAAAGTACCTGCTGAGCGCCTCATTAAAACGGTAAATCAAGCCACTGACAACGGGGCTAAAGTACTGTTTTGTGCTGAAACCCAAGGTCGCCGAGAGGGCTTGCTTACGGTACTTGCCAAAGCGGGCATCAAGCCAAAGATTGTTGATAGCTTTAGCGATTTTATCGCAAGCCACGACGCCATTGGCATTACCGTGGGTATGGTTGATAACAGTTTCCGCTGGCAAACTCAGGAAGGCGAGCTGTTATTCATTACCGAAACCGAACTATTAGGGCAAAAGGTAAGCCAGCGCCGCCTTCGCGATAAACGCACCGCCACCGACGAAAGCGCCATTATCCGCAACCTGGCGGAACTTTCTATTGGTCAGCCTGTGGTGCATCTCGACCACGGTGTTGGCCGCTATTTGGGTCTTCAAACGTTGGACGCGGGCGGCGTAGCAACCGAATATTTGTGCATCGAGTATGCTAAGCAATCTAAGCTTTACGTGCCTGTGGCCTCGCTTCACTTAATTTCACGCTACACCGGTGGCGACGCCGACAGCGCGCCAGTAAGCGCCTTGGGCTCAGACGCATGGACAAAAGCCAAGCAAAAAGCCGCCGAAAAAGTTCGTGACGTGGCCGCCGAGCTTTTAGATGTATATGCCCGCCGCGCAGCCAAGCCAGGTTTTGCGTATAAAATTAACTGGGACGACTACCAAGCGTTCTCAGACAGCTTCCCCTTTGAAGAAACGCCTGACCAAGCCCAAGCCATTGCAGCGGTTATGCACGACATGGGCAGTCCATCGGCTATGGATCGCCTCGTTTGCGGTGACGTAGGTTTCGGTAAAACCGAGGTTGCCATGCGCGCGGCCTTCCTTGCTGCTAATGCAGGTAAACAGGTGGCTATTTTGGTGCCCACTACCCTACTGGCTCAGCAGCATTACGAGAACTTCAAAGACCGTTTCGCGGCATGGCCGTTTGAAATTGAAGTGATGAGCCGTTTTGTAAGCGGTAAAGCGCAAAAATCTGTGGTTGAGCGCATAGGAGAAGGGAAAGTAGATATCGTAGTAGGCACACATAAACTGCTGTCTAGCGATATTAAATACAAAGATTTAGGCCTTGTGATCATCGACGAAGAACATCGCTTTGGCGTGCGTCAAAAAGAGAAACTTAAGTCATTACGTGCCGATGTTGATATCCTTACCCTTACGGCAACGCCTATTCCTCGTACGCTTAACATGGCGTTATCAGGCATGCGCGACTTATCGATTATTGCCACAGCCCCGGCCCGTCGTTTATCAATTAAGACCTTTGTGCAGCAGCGTAATAAAGCCGTTATTCGCGAAGCCATTATGCGTGAGATACTGCGCGGTGGTCAGGTTTACTTCCTTCACAACGAAGTGGATAGCATTGCGCGAACGGCCGAAGAAATCGCTGAAATCGTTCCCGAAGCCCGTATTGCAGTGGGTCACGGGCAAATGCGCGAGCGTGAACTTGAAGGCGTAATGAGCGACTTCTACCACCAGCGCTACAACGTACTTGTGTGTACTACCATCATTGAAACAGGTATCGACGTACCAAGTGCGAATACCATTATTATGGATAGAGCCGACCATTTAGGTTTAGCGCAGCTGCACCAGCTTCGTGGTCGTGTGGGTCGCTCGCATCACCAAGCGTACGCCTACTTATTAACGCCTCATCCAAAGCGCATGACCAAAGATGCAGTAAAACGTTTAGAAGCAATATCGCAGCTTGAAGATTTAGGTGCAGGTTTTGCGCTTGCTACCCACGATTTAGAAATTCGTGGTGCCGGTGAGCTGCTAGGCGACGATCAATCGGGGCAAATAGCGAGTATTGGTTTCAGTTTGTATATGGATATGCTCGATAAAGCCGTTAACGCGCTTAAAGAAGGCCGAGAGCCATCATTAGACGACGCGACCTCGGGCCATACCGAAGTTGAACTGCGTATTCCAGCCCTATTGCCTGAAGACTATATTGCCGACGTTAACACTCGCCTATCGCTATACAAACGTCTGGCAAGCTGTACGTCGCAAGACGACATTGATGAATTCCAGGTAGAATGTATTGACCGCTTTGGCCTATTACCAGAGCCAGCTAAAAACTTGATAGAAGTGGCTGAAATTAAACTAAAAGCCCAGGCGTTAGGCATTCTAAAAGTAGACTTGTCGGCCCAAGGCGGTACCATAGAGTTTAAAGAAACCACTAAGGTTAACCCAGGCTATATTATTAGTTTGGTGCAAACCAAACCAAACACCTTTAAGTTTGAAGGAAGCCAAAAACTGCGTTTGGTGAAAAAGACCGAAACAGCTAAAGAGCGCATCGCGTTTATTAGCGATATTATTGCCGATTTTGCAAAGGAGTCGCGGTAACATGAAGTTATCTCGCTGGTGCCCGTTAGTTGCATCAATAAGCGCCATTTTCTTAACGACAATTTCAACTGCAGCTAACGCCAATGACAACTGGTGGTTCGATGTGGAAGTAATTGCGTTTAAGCGCAACGTGGCACTTACTGAGTTAGAAGAGCAGTTTTCTTTGGCTGACAACTTGTCAGCCCCTCGCGCTCAGGCAGACATCATCAGCGATATCATTTCGCCTGATATAAGCTATCTAAAACAAGGGTTAGCCGTTTGCGGCGCTGATACATCGGTTAAGTGGCCTAGCAACGGACTTTTGAGCGTGCCCGCAAAAGATGTAGATTTTTTGTCGCTGCCTAAAGATAACAGTGCGCAGTACGGTGACAAGTCTCCTAGCTCTTACTCTGAAGAAGCGGGCTATGGATATAATGAAACATCCGGCTTAACAGCCAATGAGCCAACTCCTACACCAGACGTAGCGAGTCAGGCACAAAGCGAAACCATTAATGGCGATGAGTATGGCGCTACTTATTCTTCAACAGACTCAGACTATAGCGATAGCCTTGACTACTCAAATGAGGGGATCATCACTGACGACGCGACACCCGCTCCTGATGCTGCAACCATCGCCAGCTATTGGACGTCATTCTTCGGCGTAAAAGATTCCTCACCTGTCACGGTGCCTGTATTTAAGTACTGTGAAGAAGCGAAGCCATGGCTTAGCGCTGAGGTAACCACTGCACTGAACGTTGTTGTTCCAGGCGACGACGAACTAAACTCAGGCGTTTCGATAAGCGAGAGCAAGTCTAGAAGCAGCGCGCTTCAACCTGTAATTGTATGGAAGGTGAATCAGCCGGATAATAGGCTACCCGCTCCAGCAAGTTTACCTATTATCATTGAAGGACACGACTGGCCGCTTGCTTCAAAAGCGCATCTGCTTACCAGTAATCAGCAAGCACTGTCTTCAATTTCTCGCCAAATACGCTCAAATCGCGAGCTAGAACGTTTGTTTCATGCAACCTGGCGTCAACCAGTTATGTTTGGTAAGAACAAAGCTTTCAACGTGCGTCTTTATGGTGGGCAAAACTACGCGCAGCAGTTTGACTTGAACGGTGATATGCGAGCTCCAAAACACGTTGATAATGTAAACAATGAAACTGACGATTCCGCTCCAGAGTTTGGTTACGGCTCCACCGCCGCTCTTACTGATAATGATGCTTATAAAAACACATCGAGCACAGATGAAAACAGCCTAAGTGGTGTAAGTACTGCTTTTGAAGCTGATAAAACTGCAGCGCATGGCACTGATCAATTTCTTGCTGTTTCAGATATTTTTTCCGATTTGGACCGCCGTTTGTCAAACCCACAGGCTATAGAGTATGGCGCATTTAAAGCGCTTGATACGCCGATAATTGTAGAGCAAGGTGAAGATGACACTACCGATGCTTCATTAAGAACCCCCATTTGGGAAATTGACGGCACTATCAAAGTATTTCTTAAATATATCAACCGCGTACCTTACCTTCATGTAGATGGCGAGATGTTTTATCGCCAGCCGGTGCCAATGAGCTACTTCAGCAGTGAAGATGACAGCTCTGGTAATGCTGCTAAGCCTCGTCAAGCGACATCAACAGCGTACAAACTGGTTTCGGTTCCGTTAGCTGAGCAAAGACGTGTAATCAGTACGCAACTGCATTATTTCGACCACCCGCTGTTTGGTTTTGTAGTACAAATTCGTCGCTACAATCGCCCTGACGTTAGCGAGTGATTTAAGTAAACGCTTAGTGTAAGTGCTTTGGTTTTAAATACAAAAAATAACATTTGCGATTGATAGAGAGATATAGGTTTTTATGAAGATTTACACTCGCACTGGTGATAAGGGCAGCACGCAAATTTACGCTGACAAGGCCGTACGTGTAGATAAGGATGATTTAGTAGTACAAAGCTACGGCGATATGGACGAACTTAATAGCCACATCGGGCTACTAGCAGCGCATGTTACTGACAAACATAAGCCAATGCTCCAGGACATTCAGCGCAACCTGTTTCAAGCTGGCTTTGCTATTTCAGCAAGCTCAACGCTGACGCAAACTGATATTGAGAACCTAGAAAGCCTTATAGACAATATTACCCGTCAAATGCCGCCTAATACGTCTTTTGTACTGCCTGGCGGAAGTAAGGCTGCTGCGCAGGCTCATGTTTGTCGTGCTGTATGCCGCCGAGCTGAACGTGCTGTCATTAGCCTATCTAAACATTATGACGTGCCAGAAGTTGTACATGCTTATTTAAATCGCCTGAGCGATTTTCTCTTCACTTTTGCGCGATTTATGAATGTAGAAGCTGGCGTAGACGAAGTACCAGTTTAAGCAAACGGCATTAAAAAACAGAAAATGAAAAACGGTAGTTATAAAAACTACCGTTCGCTTAAACGCTTCACCAGCTCAACCGCACTGTCGTATTTATCATTAAGCCCTACTGGCATAATACGATCGTAAAGCGCCATAACGCGCTCTTGCTTTTGTAAATCGTTGTGAGACAGGTTAGCAAAGCGCATTTCCAATCCATCAAGGATAGTCTCAGCCCCTTTCGGATTGTTGCACGCAAGTACCATGTCGCAACCTGCTTCCAGCGCTGTCTCAGCACGCTCAACGTAACTTCCCACAACACTTGCGCCGTGCATAGACAAGTCATCAGAAAATACTGCGCCGCCAAAGCCTAGATCCTGTTTAAGGATATCCTGCAGCCATTTAGTTGAGAAACCCGCAGGCTTATCGCACACCTGATTATAAATAACATGGGCAGGCATAACGCCATCAAGCAACGCACGCTCAATTAAGCGTTCAAAAACCACCATATCGGTACTGCGTATTTCATCAAATTCGCGTTCATCGACGGGTAACGCTACATGAGAATCTGGCGCTACACTGCCATGCCCAGGAAAGTGCTTTCCAATAGCTGGCATATTTACGGCTTTTAAACCTTGGATTAGATGAGCGGCAAGGCGAATAACGTCGTCTGCATTGTCTGAGAATGCCCTGTCACCAATAACTTGCGATACACCATTTATATCAAGCACCGGTGCAAAGCTAAAATCGATATCTAAGGTTTTAAGTTCATAAGCCAATACTAATCCACACGCTTTTGCGTATGTAGCACTTTCATCTTGATGCTCTGACTGCCTTAAAATATCGCCCATTGCAGGTATGGCAGTAAAGCCTTCACGAAAACGCTGAACGCGGCCTCCTTCATGATCGACGGCGATCAGTACTGGACGCTTTGCAAAGCGCCTTATATCTTGAACCAGCGCAGAGAGCTGACGTTTATCATGATAGTTGCGGCTAAATAAAATAACGCCACCCACTACTGGATGTGTTAGCTTTTCCTTTTCTTCAGGCAGAAGTTCTTCGGCCTGACAATCCAACATTAATGGCCCCACGGCACCGCCTTAGTATGTGTCATAAAACATCACTTCAATTTTGCAAGTTCTGTGGTTAGGATAGAGAAAAATAGGGAGTTTTACACGTGATAAATTGGTTCAAGTGGTTGGTTTTAAGTGTTTTAGCACTGCTTTTTTTAACGGTACTGGGATTGTACATCTCGCTTCGTATGAGTTTGCCCGCACTTGACGGAAATAGCGCCACCTATCACGTAAACGCACCTACTGAGCTAAGCCGTGACGAACTAGGCCAAGCCGTTATTAAAGCCAACGATATTTTCGACGCAGCCTATGCACTGGGTTTTGCGCATGCTCAAGATCGCTTTTTTCAAATGGATTTACAGCGCCGCGCCGCATCGGGTAGTTTGTCACAGTGGGTGGGCGACATTGCCCTAGATATCGATAAGAAAGCCCGCTTTCATCAATTTGAGAAACGAGCAAAAGCCGTATTCGATAACCTTCCCTCAAAACAACAAGAACTACTTGTACGTTACGCCCACGGCGTAAATGACGCATTGTCCGAGTATACGTTGCCACCTTTTGAATACCTAGCTGCAGGCGTTGATATAAAACAATGGCGCCCCACCGACAGTATTCTTGTGATTTACAGTATGTATTTGGATTTACAAGGTAGCCAAGTAGAGCTTGATTTAGCAAGAGAGGCACTGCTTTCAACTTTTGGCAATGATGTATACAGCTTCATTACTCAGCCGAGTAATTATCAGGCAGCGCTAGATGCCAGCGAGATACCATTGCTTGAAGCACCTATTCCAGAGTACCCTGCATCGCTACGCCCAATTACTCACTCACCAGAAGATAGTAATGACGAGAGTCTTAAGCAAGAGCCTGAAGACGCGACTACTCAGTACTCAAACGATAGCGACAATACTGCTATTGCCCGTGCACAATATAACGGTACTGAGCTTCCTGATATTGGTAGCAATAACTGGGCGGTGACCGGGAGTCACACCACGACAAGCGCAGGCCTTTTAGCAAACGACATGCATTTAGGATTGCGGGTTCCCATCATCTGGTATCGCGCCCAGCTAAACTATCAAGAATCGGGCGGCGATGTGCAAGTAACCGGGGTTTCCCTGCCGGGTATTCCTGGCATTGTTGTAGGCACCAACGGGCATATCGCTTGGGGTTTTACGAATGCAAATTTAGACAATGTAGATTGGATTGAGCTAGGCGAATCGACGGCCACAAGTACGGTAACAGAGCGTATTCCTTTACCTGATGGTGAGCACACATTTGAGTTTGAAGTAAGCTCGTATGGGCCAGTGAAAGAACTCAATGGCAAGCGCTATGCACTTAATTGGGTAGCGCATCATCCGTTTGCTGCTAACTTGGGAATAATAAACTTCGGCAATGCAAAAAATGTCCAAGCAGCGATAAAGATGGGCCAACGCATTGCTATTCCCACGCAAAACCTCGTGATTGTTGATGAAAGCGGCAATGCGGCTTGGCTTCCTGGCGGCGCGGTTATGGAAAGGCAGCAGGCTTCATTCACTGCTATAAAAGAACAAGAAGCAGTAAACACACCACCTAAGCGTGCACTAAAGCTTCCCATGGTTCTAAACCCCGATATAGGAAGAATATGGACTGCAAATGCCAGAGTAATTTCAGCTGATGATTTCAAAGTCTGGGGCGACGGTGGTTACGCGCTGGGTGCACGCGGACAACAAATAAGAGACCGCTTATTTGAAAAGGACATCTTTACTGAGACTGATTTTTACGCCATTCAGTTAGATAATCACGCCCGCTTTCTTATTCCTTGGCAGCATCTTTTATATGGGCTGCTCAACATGCAAGATATCGAATTTAAGCCAGACCTTGCATATCTAAACACTTGGGATGAATGCGCATGTGAAGATTCGGTTGGCTACACCCTGGTAAAATATTTTAGGCAAGAGGTGGTACAAACCCTTTTTGGAGGCGTGCTTTCAACATTAGACCAACAAGGTGTAAACAGTCGTACACTTTTACGTGGCATTGAACCAGCTGTGTGGCAACTTATTCATAGTCAGCCTGAATCTTGGCTGCCTGTCGATATTGAAAGTTTTGACGAGCTACTTGTAGACGCCTACAGGCGCGCCAAACACAAGTTATTAGACAAGTATTCACCAGTAGAAGCTAATATGGAAACATTAGCTTGGGGCAAAGTGAACGCACTGTCTGTTAAACATCCATTTGCCGATCAAATTCCGCTAGTTGGTAACATGTTAAACATGCAGCAAGTGGAGGGGTTTGGCGATACATACATGCCCGCCGTACAGGCACCTAGCTTCGGCGCTTCTGAGCGATTATTTGTCAGCCCTGGCTATTTAGAAGATGCCATTTTAACGCTACCTGGCGGACAATCTGGACACCCGCTTTCAGAATTTTACGCGTCTGGATTTAACGACTACGCAACGCACGCTGCTACACCGTTACTCCCCAATGCGCCCATATACAGCCGAACATTTTATAGAAAAGAGGTTGAATGACACCTGCAATCACTCTACTTACCAAAAAACGTATCGCACACACGGTATTAAAGTATGACCACGATGCAAATGCGGTATCTTACGGGCTAGAAGCGGTTGAGAAGCTAAACCTTGACGCGGATACCGTTTTTAAAACTTTGGTAGTGAGTACAGATAACAACAAGCTTGCCGTGGCCGTGGTCCCTGTAAACACCAAACTTAGCGAAAAGAAAATGGCCAAAGCGTTAGGTGTTAAAAAGGTAGAAATGGCGCAAGCAAATGCAGTAATGGTTGCAACAGGCTATGTGTTAGGTGGGGTAAGTCCGTTAGGCCAGAAAAAGCGGTTAGCAAGCGTAATTCACAAAAGCGCTGAAAGCCTCACCACTATGCACGTAAGCGCTGGAAAGCGAGGGTTAGAAGTGGCCCTTGCTCCTGCCGATTTGGCTTTGCTGACGAGCGCTAAATTTGCAGATATTTCGGTAAGTTAACTTAGCACAATCCTGAACAAAGTTAACTGCGCTCGCCAAAACTCGCATTGCAGCTTTTGGTTATGCGACTGCCGCCATTATGTTCTTAAGGTTTTCGATTGGTTTAAGCCTTTTTTTAATCAGCACATCTTCGTTTATCTTGAGGATAATACCTTTCAATAAATCAGTAGTGTTCTCTATGTGCGATAGTGACTTAAGATGCTCTATGTCTTCGAAAATCTTACGCCCTTTAAGCGATAGGCGCTTTTCTGATCTACCTTTTGCCAAGTCACTTTGAAGGTAACTGGCTATCTTTTTTGCTGATTTTTCATCTTCAGACAGTGTATGAATGTAATACTTCATCATGCTTGGAACAAAGTCTGTAGTTGCACCGATTTCCATTGTCGCCAAATTTAAAATATCGATTAAATGCGCAGGTAAACGCCCTTCCACTGGCTTTCGCTTTGCTTCATATTGACGTTTAACCGCAGGTGTAGATTGGTGAGGTAATACAGTCACATTTTCACACTTATCACATACCCCTACCAAAACCTTTTTAACCACACCCGTACCATCACTGAAAGGAACATCTCTAAGTTGAAATGTCGCATTTTCAAATGATTGGCACTTGTTACATGCCGCTTTTTGCGACTCGCCTACTTTGAAAATTTTCATATCTTTTCCTTAATGATGGACGCTAATAAAAACGCTGTTCGGCTCTACGAAATACCATTTAACATACCAATATTGACCGGCTAGCCTTGTCTTAATTACGTGTACTGCAATGCTGCTATCATAATGATGAGGGCTGGAAGAATAATCGTTTCCACGACTTCGACCTATAATTTCGGCAACTTCCTCAAGCGACACTTGCCCTATTGCCAATAGATTTTTAACATCAATATCGTTTCTCTGCTCATGGGAAACGTATCCTTTATTTAGACAGTCAATGACCTGTTGCTTTATTTCCTTGTAACCCACTCAGCACGCCAAATGTACGCCATATTGCGTACATTTTCAAATTAAGCTTTCAGTAATTTTATAGTATGAAAAGTAAAGAGGGGTATGAAGCTGGTCTGTGGTATAGGTTTCTGGTGAGTGTTTGAGTGCAGCGCGAGCAATAGCCTACTCACCCGCCTGCGCTAACCATTGCTCACGTGCTTCTTTAAGCGCGGCTTCACCAGGCTGCTCGCTTCCTGAAATAGCGACAGCAATTTGTTTAATGATAGCGTCACGCTTTTCAATCAGCGCATCAGTACGAGCAAACAAGTCCTTGGCTTCCGGATACTGCTCTTTAAGCGTTTCTACCTCTTCCAACGCATAATAACGCGCTTCAAACGCTTCGTTGTACAGCTGGCGCTTAGCATTGAATACGACGTAGTCTTTCGCAGTTTCTGAATTAAGATAATCCATATCTTCAGATGACAGGTTGGCAGCCTGCCCTACTTCACGGGCTTGTACCATCCAAGAATCTACTACTTCGATATTCCCATCTTTCACAGCCTGCTTAACGCCTTCCTGCAAATCGCTAGCGTGAAGAATTTCCATGACTGTGATTAGCGGAACTTGCGCTGCGTCTTGGTCTCGTTTGTCTGCATCTAGCGACAGATAAGCAAACCATGAAAACGTAGCAGCAACAATAATAGCAAGAACAACAAGTGCTTTCTTCACACTTTCCTCCAAAGAAGTTGCATATGAAAACCAGTGCGACGGCACTGTATAAAAGAAGCAATACAAAAAGAGCGAGAGACCCCGCTCTTTTTCAGTATTGTAACGACCTAAAGATTATTGGTCGACAGGTGCAGAGTTTTCAACTCGGCTTTTCAATTTTTGACCCGGGCGGAATGTAACCACACGACGTGCTTTAATTGGAATGTCTTCACCGGTTTTTGGATTGCGGCCAGGACGTTCATTTTTATCACGCAGGTCAAAGTTGCCAAAACCTGACAGTTTTACTTGCTCACCAGATTCCAGAGCGCCTTTAATCTCTTCGAAAAAAAGCTCTACCAGATCCTTCGCATCACGCTTGTTAATGCCTAGTTTCTCGAATAGGTGTTCAGCCATCTCGGCTTTGGTCAATGCCATAGTTTACTCTCTTAACGCGGCCCCAAACTCAGATTCCAGACCTTTAACCACAGTATCTACAGCTTGCTGAATCTCAGCTTCTTCCAAGGTTTTATCCGGATCTTGTAAATGAAGTGACAAAGCAAGGCTCTTATAGCCAGGCTCAATTCCCTTGCCTTTGTACTCATCGAACAAGTTTAGAGCAACTAGTTGATTTACGCCAATATTTTCTATGTAAGAAAGAACATTCCCTACACGCACTTCATCTTTAACCGTAATAGCAATATCACGGCGATTCGATGGGAAGCGCGATACTGGTACGGCTGACGGTAACTTGCGATCAGTAATGGCATCTACCACTAGTTCGAACACAAATACACGGCCGTTAACACCAAGCAATTTAGTGAACTGCGGGTGTATAGCACCAATATAGCCAACTTCTTCATCATTAAGCAAAATTTTTGCCGTCATGCCAGGGTGTAACGCACTGTGTTGCCCTGTAACGAACTGGAACTCACCGGTTCTGCCTGTAAGTGCCAATAACGCCTCAACATCGGCTTTTGCATCGAAGAAATCAACCGGGCTGTCGCCCAAGTCCCAATGTTCTTCATTACGACGCCCTGCTACTACACCACCAATTACTTGCTGTTGCAATACACCATTTGGCGCATCTTGTTGAGGAATAAAGCGTAATCCGGTTTCAAACATGCGAACACGTTGTTGCTGACGCTTCTGATTATAAGCAGTAGCACCAACTAATCCCGGCCATAAACTTACACGCATTACCGACATATCAGATGAAATTGGGTGTGGTAACACCATACCTTTTACGTCTGGGAATAATGCGTTTTGAATTTTAGGGTCTACAAACGAATAGGTAATTGCTTCATTGTAGCCACGGCTTAGAAGCAATGACTTCATTGTGTTTAACGGAAGCTTGGCTTCTTGCGAAGGCAGCATTGCCAACGTCGCTTTTGGTGCCACGTTTGGAATGTTGTTGTAACCGTATACGCGCGCAATTTCTTCAATCAAATCTTCTTCAATTGAAATATCGAAACGATAGCTTGGCGCAACCGCTTCCCAGCCAGCTTCGGTTTGCGTTACGTCTAAACCAAGGCGGTTTAGCATTTCGGTTACTTTTGCATCGTCAATGCTAATGCCTAGTACACGAGACAAACGTTCGCGACGAAGCGTAACCGTAGCCTGCTTGGGTAGCTTGTCTTCAGCCACTGCTTCAACAACAGGGCCAGCTTCACCACCGCAAATTTCTAGTACCAGTGCAGTAGCGCGCTCCATGGCTTTACGCTGAAGCTGTGGGTCTACACCACGCTCGTAACGGTGCGACGCATCGGTATGCAAACCGTACTGACGGGCACGGCCCATAATCGCATCACGGCTAAAGAAAGCACTTTCAAGTAAAATATCTTGGGTTTCGGTGGTAACACCAGAATGTAAGCCGCCGAAAATACCTGCCATAGCTAACGCTTTGTTGTCATCAGCGATAACTAAAGTATTGCTTTGTAACTTAGCTTCGGTTTCGTCAAGTAGCGTAAGCGTTTCGCCTTCTTTTGCCATACGCACGTTAACGTTGCCTTCAATGCTAGCAAGATTAAACGCGTGCATTGGCTGACCAAGCTCTAGCAATACAAAGTTAGTCACATCTACAATGGGGTCGATGCTGCGAATGCCGCAGCGACGCAGCTTTTCAACTAGCCATAGTGGCGATGCTGCTTTAACGTTAACACCCTTAACCACACGGCCCAAATAGCGCGGGCATGCGTCATCAGCGCTTAGCATAATTGATAATTTGTCATCAATAGTTGCGTCTACCGCTGCTACTTCAGGTTCGCAAACGTCAAGGTTATTAAGCACGCCAACTTCACGGGCAATGCCGCGAATACCCAAGCAGTCTGCACGGTTTGGTGTCAGGTCAACTTCGATTGCGTTGTCATCAAGTCCAAGGTAATCGCGAATGTCTGCGCCAATAGGTGCATCGACTGGAAGCTCGATAATACCATCGTGGTCGTCGCTAATACCTAGCTCAGAGAAGCTACATAGCATACCGAATGACGGCTCGCCGCGAAGCTTTGCTTTCTTAATTTTAAAGTCGCCTGGCAATACAGCACCAACAACAGCAACTGCTACTTTAATGCCCTGACGGCAGTTAGGCGCACCGCAAACGATATCAAGTAGCTCATCGCCACCTACGTTTATTTTAGTTACGCGCAGTTTGTCGGCGTTCGGGTGCTGACCACACTCAACGACTTCACCTACTAGCACGCCTTTAAAATCGCCTGCTACTGGCTCAACACCGTCTACTTCAAGGCCAGCCATGCTCAACTGTTCAGACAGCTCATGTGCCGACAGCGACGGGTTAACCCACTCTCTTAACCATTTTTCACTGAATTTCATGTGTACTCTCTGCCTTAGTTGAACTGCTTAAGGAAACGAAGATCGTTTTCAAAGAACGCGCGTAAGTCGTTAACACCATAACGAAGCATAGTTAAGCGCTCTACGCCCATACCAAAGGCAAAACCTGTGTACTCTTCTGGGTCGATACCTACCGCTTTAAGTACATTTGGGTGCACCATGCCGCAACCCAATACTTCAAGCCACTGACCGTTTTTACCCATAACGTCTACTTCAGCTGAAGGCTCAGTAAACGGGAAGTAAGACGGACGGAAGCGAATTTCTAGTGACTCTTCAAAGAAGTGATGTAAGAAGTCGTGCAAGATACCTTTAAGATCGGTAAAGCTGACATTCTTATCAACCATCAAACCTTCCACTTGGTGGAACATCGGCGTGTGTGTTTGGTCGTAGTCGTTACGATACACGCGGCCTGGCGAGATAATACGCAATGGTGGCTTTTCCGCTTCCATAGTACGAATTTGAACACCAGAGGTTTGCGTACGAAGCATCATGTCTGGGTTGAAATAAAAAGTATCATGGTCTGCACGCGCGGGGTGATTCGCAGGAATGTTCAGCGCGTCGAAGTTGTGAAAACCATCTTCAATTTCAGGGCCAGTTTTAACTGAAAAGCCAAGCTCGCCAAAGAAAGACTCAATGCGTGCAATCGTGCGGCTAACCGGGTGTAAGTTTCCTGGCTTTTCTGTGCGACCAGGCAAAGTTACATCTACTGCCTCTTCTGCTAGCTTCTTGTTAAGCTCTTCAGTGCGTAAAAACTCACCTTTAGCAGAAATAGCTTGCTGAATAACCTGTTTAGCTTGGTTAATCTTTTGGCCTGCGGCAGGACGTTCTTCGTTAGATAACTTTCCAAGCCCTTTAAGTAAGTCGGTAAGTTTACCTTTCTTACCCATGAATTCGACCCTAACTTGGTCTAATGTGGCTGCATCTTGTGCAGCGTCAATCTGGCTTTGTGCCTGATTGATAATAGCGTCAAGCTCCATGTTTTCCTCAATTTACATGATGACTGCATGGCCAAAGCATAGGAAGAATTATTCTGCGCGCTAAGGCTTGCCTGAAATAAAAGCGGTAGTTTACACGAGTGACTGACATTACCGCTACCCTATATAGCTGATAATGGCTAATTTTTATCTCAGCCTTAAAAATTCTATTCTTCACATCACATTTTTAAAAACGTCATACAAACGATACAGACTAAAGCTAATCTAGCTAAGTGAGTCAAAAAGTGTGGCTTCATACTTGCATTCACAAAGAACTTAAATGATAAGCACGGGTATTGTCAGAAATTATTAAGACCGCACTCAACCATGCTTTAAATCTTGCACTTAACAATATTTCTTTCAAACACTTTATAGAAGCGCAACATAATGAAATTTAGGGAAGACATTAATGCTCTGCGAGCGATAGCCGTTATATCTGTTGTTATTTTTCATTTTAATCATAAATGGTTACCTGGTGGCTTTGCAGGAGTAGATGTATTTTTTGTGATCTCTGGTTTTTTGATGACCATGATTATAATTAAGGGCATTGAAAGAGAGAGTTTTTCGACTATTGATTTTTACAAAGCTAGAGTACGAAGAATTATCCCGGCTCTAGCCGCACTTTGCTTCTTTTTAATAGTCATTGGGCTATTTTTACTTCCACCAATTGACTATCTAAACTTAGGCAAGCATTCAGCAGCGAGCTTAACTTTCGTTTCGAACATTGTGTACTGGACGGAATCAAATTACTTCAACCCTGACTCTAACGAAAAATGGCTTCTTCATACATGGAGCCTCTCCGTTGAATGGCAGTTCTATCTAATTTATCCACTAATTTTAGTCTTTTTGAGAAAGTTTCTATCGATACACAAAATCAAAGTACTCATTTTAGTTACCACCATTTTGGCATTTTGCTTTTCGATATTTGTTACTGCGAAATCAAGCAGCGCAGCATACTTTCTTTTACCTACTAGAGCTTGGCAAATGCTAGCTGGTGGATTGGTTTTCCTATACCCCATTGCAATAAAAGATAATTTCAAAACTCCGCTACAGGTAACTGGCTTGTTTTTAATTGTCTTGTCATTTTTTGTTTTTTCTTCTTCAACACCATGGCCTGGATACGCATCGATAATGCCGATTGCGGGGACGTGTGCAGTGCTTATAGCAAACAACGGTAACTCTCAGCTTGTTAGCAACCGATTAGCTCACTTATTCGGCAAGTGGTCATACTCTATTTATCTCTGGCACTGGCCAGTGGTAGTAGCTGGATATTACTTTGAACTAGGGAGCTATTGGTGGGTTATTGGCATGCCTTTATCGGTGTTTCTTGGCGCTCTTAGCTTTACATTCATCGAATCTAAGACTTTAAAAGACTACCGACTTGAAAGAGCAAGGTATTGTCTTCAACCATTGCAGTTTGCTTTTCTATCTATGGCTTTTGGGCTATCTATTTTCTACACGAATGGATTCTTGTTTCGCCTAACTCCAAGTAATCAACTACTCGTTCAATCAGCAATAGAAGCAAAAGAGGACTGGAACTACCCAGAAGCGAATTTGGAAATAGCATCCCTAAAAGTGAGATTTATTGAAGGTAATTCTGATAAAAACATCTTAGTTTTAGGAGCGAGTCATATAGAGCAGCTCTATCCATATATTGAAAGTTTAGAAAACGAATTCAATGTTTACTTCCTCACTCAGAGCGGTTGTTTTGTAACGCCGTCGATGAAAAATCCAAAATGGAATTGCAACAACTTACAAGACTACAAAAAGTTAGTCGAAAAAGTTAAGTTTGAAAAAGTAGTAACATCGTTCTACAGCTTCGACTCATATCTTCCGCGAGAGAGAGTTGAGCGTGAGCGAGAAAAGAACATTAGAATTAGCGAATACGATGAGTTCATAGCTTTTTTGAAAGAAAAAATAAGATACGTTTTTGTGTTAACTGGTGAGCCTAAAGGAATAGAGTTTGACCCTATAATAGCAGTTCGAAAAAACCTACCAAGCAGCATACCTGAAGCTTCAGTCCGCTCGAAATATGCTGAACATGAGGATGCTCTCAGAAAATTAAAGCAAATAAATGATATCGAAATAATCGATCCAATAGCACATTTATGCAAAGAAGGAGTCTGTAACACGAGAGACGAAAAAAGAGGCTTTTTCTATCGAGATAATAATCATATGCGCCCATGGTACTCGATACAAGAAAATGTCTATCTAGAGCCCATCTTTACAAAACAGCAAAGCTATATAAAGGCAAGTAACCCATAAAAATTTTATAGATTTTAAATAGATAGTTGCCTTGCTGCTTTGATACATTGCTAGAAAAAGTACGATGGGACTTAAGCTGACAATTTTTTGTTAAAAACAGTGAACTTGAGTTTTAAGCGGTCATCATATGTGAAAGCACTAAACAGAGTTTAGTTGGTCTTATAATAGGTATATTTGAAAACGCATTGGGTATAATGCATCGTTTTACCAATAGCTCTAGATAGGCTTTCCAGTTTTTATAAGCTTATGCACGCACTGTGGACCGACATTTTCACTTTTAATTAAATCGGGGTCGAGATTCTCTAGCTCGTAATCGCAACCTAATGTAAAGATCTAATTCCTTACCTTGTTCCGTAAAACAACTCATATTACCGTTATCTATGTTGTAGCTGTTTTACTTCTTCAATTTTATCAATAATAGGGACATACGATGAACTTATTTAACGTAAAGTTTCTGCGAATTCGTTCTGTCTTCATAGTCTTAGTGTCTATATGCGTACTATCTTGTTCAAGTGTGCACCAAAACACAGCTCAGCAAAATCATGTAGGTCAGCCAGGTGAGATTTTATACGACTACCTTAGTAAAAATATCAATGACGAAAATGATGTTCGGTCACTCTTAGAGAGTTATGAAGGTCCTGACAAGACAAAATTGTATGTCAAAAAATTTCACTCAGAAATTGCCATCCTCTACGCCCAAGATATTCTCTCTCCTTCTTACAAAATTACGGAAAAGGAGAAGAACGCTCGCTTTTTAAGTATTAACACTGAACAGGCTACCGCGTTATTTGCTCTATATCCCGTTGATACTGCAAAGTGGATGAGAACAATTTCAAAACATTCCACATTAACCCAGAACGAAATTTACGAGTCCGCTATAGCAGCAGGCCTCGACCCTTCTGTAATTTTCGCAGCCTCGGCCTCTGGATTTATAAACACTGCAACACCGTTGATTAACTCTGTCGGGATGGTTATTTACGGGCAGGATGAAGATAGCGTAGCTAGCGTACGCTTTAGAGAAGAAGATGACACACATTGGCGAAAAGGCTTGGATTTATCTTGGGAACCAATTCATGGAGCTTTCGCAGGCAGCATTGTGTACCTCAATGCCGACACAACTTACTTTATCGAAGTCGCCGTAACCGATTCGAATGGAAATGTTGAAGAACATAAGTTTCAAACTAAAACAAAGCCAAATTCCCCCCCTATCGATCCAGATAAAATCTATTATCTATCAGAAATATATTCAGGGGGTCAGCTTGACTTAGAAGCGCTAAATATTCAGGGTGCTGCAAACGGTTATGCCAAAATTATTGGCGATGGTCCAGTGATCGAAGCAGGTAACGACGCGCTTTCTGCAGTAAATATCGGTAACAATTCGTATATCATGCTAGAGAACTTGACGGTAACTGGCGGGGAACGGTACGGCATTTTTGCCAAAAAGGCCCATCATATTTGGATTAAGGGATGCAATGTCTCTGGCTACGGCAGAAGAGCTAACGATATAAGAGATGGGATTGCTTATTCAAGCACTACTAGTAGCTCTCCGATTAACTACGACTCTGGGATTTATTTAGAGCGTAGCGGCATTGCTGTGATTGAAGAATGCGAAGTGCATAGCCCTAATTTGTCCGCGAATAGTTGGCAGCATGGGCACCCAAAAGGTGCAAATGCACTTCAAGTTTGGGCATACCACGATAGTGATTTGTATAGAGGCGAATTCATAGTAAGAAACAACCGGTTTTATGGCTCGCATGAACACAGGTTCAACGACGTAATTGAAGGAAGAATGAATACCGAGCGCCGTGGTGGCTTTGTCAAGAATTCCGCTATTTACGGTAATTATCTTGCTTATGCCAACGATGACGTAATAGAGATAGACGGCGGTCAGCAAAATGTATTGGTTTATAACAACGAGATTGAACAGGGGTATGCAGGTATCAGTATTGCACCGAATACACTTGGACCAAGCTATATTTTTCACAATCACATTCACAATTTGGGCGATGAAACAGGTAAGGAATGGACCGCTATAAAAGCGGGAGGCTTGATTGCCAAGCCCGCAGGAAGAACATTTATTTTTGAGAACGTAATTGATGTTGAACGAAACGGCATCGCTGCATCTCGTGTAAATGGTGACACTACCTTCTGGGTAACCTCTAAAAACAATATTGTTTTCACTCAAGATTCTGGTAATTCAGCAGGGTATTGTATTTTTGACAAAGAAAAATATATAGGAAGTACTAGCATTAATGACCTATGTTTCAACCAAGATACGTTAGACGCCAGATACGAATTCAATTTTGAATATCTTCAAGAGCATGCTTATTCAGATGATATTGAATACATCGAGTCTTTAAAAAGCGTTGCTTCCCCTAAACTATTTATTTCAGATGAATATCAAATCCCAAACTTTTCAGGAACGATTGGACTACAGCTAGTAACTGAAAAACCCGAGGTTACCTGGGAGCTTAATCCAAATGATGCTGTATATGAAGAACTAACAAGTCAATATGAGTACGGTGCAACAATTATCACAGCTGAAAGCGCTATTACTCTCACAGGCAACAATTGGCAGATTTTTCCCATAGATTATGAATTGACAGGCAATTCGATGATAAACCTTGAACTAGCCATAGAAGGAAGCGCAGAGATAATCGGAATTGGATTTGAAACAGATAAAGATGTAGACAGCAACCGAGTAGTTAGATTTGTCGGCAGTCAAAACTGGGGGATAGATGGCACTGACAGCTTTAGCGGTACGAGTAGTCGAGTTTCGTTCCTCATAGGGAAACACATTACAGGCCAAGTAAACTACCTCGTCTTGGTTTTAGACAATGACAAAGTTAAACAGTCCACCAACTCATCACGTGCAATTTTTAAAAGTATCTCAATCACCGAGAATTAGAAAAATAAATGATTAGACTATTATTTTTACAGGGAATAACTTTAGGGTAAAACAAGCTTTTGGGGATAATGAAATCATCATGAAATATATTAGTCATATCCTCTCATATGCTGCTTCATATAGGTTAGATTGACCAAACATCTAAAGTGTATATTTGGGTCTAATTTTTGCTTCTAAATTTTAGAATTAATTTTGAAAATAATCGGCTTTTTAGGGACGAGTGTGAATCAATTTATTAAAAAGAAAGTGACTAATTTGTTGGAAGGTTACCCAAAAGTGTTTTTTTGCCACGTTCCAAAGTGTGGGGGGGTATCTCTATCTGATGCGATATATCAATCTCTTTATCCAAAAGTTTTTAAAGCTTCTCGATTTGTTGGAAGTATAGATTTAAAAGGGAGCAAAATTTGTAGCGAGATATTAGATATCGATATGATGTTAGCAAGAGAAGCCCAACTGATTAATTTTCTGCACTATAAGAATCAAGTGTATGTAACCGGTCATTGTAGAGCTAGACCTGAGGTTACTCAGCAATTTCATAAAAATTGGAACTTCATCACTATTCTGAGAGAACCAAACAAACGCTTTGTTTCTGAATATATTTATAATCGCTTCAAACAGTCTTCATGGGTTAAAAGCGAGAGTGAAATATCTGCATACTTAACGTCTGAAAAAGCGAAGTTATCATGCACTACTTATGCTCGTTTTTTCTCGCATTTTAATGACCCTGAAGAGATTCTGGCGAACAAGGATGAAGCGGCTAGTTCAGCTATAGAAAACTTAAAAAGATTTTCTAGTGTAGGAATCTTAGAAGATTTAGAAAGCTGGAAAACAAAGTTTAATAAAAGTTTTGATACTAGAATTACTATAAGCAGCAAAAATACGACGCCAAATAGCGAAGAGGCAAATAAGATCTATAACGATCCAAACATAATGGAATGTATAGACGAGCTAAATGAGGTAGACCAGATTATTTATGAGGCAGTGAAGAAATGGTAAAAAAGCGCTAGCGTGGATTTACGCTGGCTCCTTTTTATAGACGAAACTTAAAATATCTTCTACAAAAAACTTGAAAGGTTCCTGATTCCTTTTAACCTTCACTTACATTTGATATGAACAAGGCATAAACAACGCTCTTTATGCTACGACACCCTCAACTCTTAGTCGATGTATTTTTGAAGAAACAACTGTAACGTAGAACGTAGTGATCTCAAATAAAAACGCCCGATGATTAGCACCGGGCGTATTCTCTATTTTCGTTATTTATAGGCCATTTGCGCACCTATAATTTTAAAAACGACTATCTTATTTTTCTACGTAGCGCACCGACGATTAACAGAGCTAAACCTGCAAAGCCAAGGTGGCTTGGCGCTGGAACTTCTGTAATCGCTGCAGTTTGGCAAACGAGTACATTGTCACAAATTTCTACGTTAGAAAACGAGGCGAATGAACCTGTTTGATTTTCATCGTTATCAAGGACAAAAATGATTCTGTCAAACGTACCTGTGAAAAAATCGCCAATATTTAATGAATAGTTTACGATTCCGTCACCTACTGAATAATTTCCGAAAGCGTTTAACGGGTTTTCTCTAACTATCTTGTTAAGTTGTGAACCACCGAAAAAAGCAAACGAATCAATTTGTCCGTACGTGTAGGTATCATTATTGTCAAAACCAATACCGTACAATTCAGCATTCAAGCCTGACGCTTCGAATGAAAATTTAAGAATAGAGCTACTTGTGATGGTAACGTTCATTAGAATATCAATCCAACGGTTTCCACCTAGCTCCAAAGTGGCGCCAGAGTTACTCGACAACAATGTACCTGAGCTATTATCCTGACTCGCGTATCCTGAGGCAGAGCCAACTTCATTATCGAAGTTTATAAAAGCAGCGTTTGCGGCACTTGTAAATAAGACGACTGACGCTATCAATGCAGCTTTAAAAAACAATTTCATACAACTACTTCCTTTGATAATTTTGGGATAGAAGCTTCCGCAGCTTTCTACACACCAATCATGCATTAATTGCGCCAACATTATAACTCTTAAATTACAGAGACTTAGAGAGCGCAGTTTCAAAACTGTAAAATATAGTGACAGTTTGTTTATCTTACTTAAACGAAAGACTAATCATATTTCTTGCACGTGACTTTTCATTTTCTACAGCGCAGTGAACCTTTCCACGCACGTTGACCAAGTCTGCCAAACAATTATCCACTTTATTAATAAGTGAACCGTCTACCAATTCCGATAAATGAGTACCAAACGTTGGAAGGCCTAATTGATTCATAATACCCTCAGATTTGTGCTCGTAGTTAAGCGCAAATGCTGGAGTTCCGAAGTTCATAGAAATGATAGCACTGTGCAACCTGGTTCCTATGGTAAGCTGACACTTAGAAAGAAGTGTACCTAACTGTACGTCATTCAACTCATCCAAAACAACTTTGAATTTTTCTGGAAAATCTATTTTCTTCTGTACTCTTAACGCAACCATCCTGTCGTCTTTTTGATAGCCATCAATACCAGTGCAAGTAGAGCACGCGAGTATGTTGAACCCTTTTCTGATTAAGTGGTTACAAATTTCTGCATACTTATCTTCGTAAAGGTCCTGTGATATTCCTAACCTCTTATCAAATGGTTTTAACTCCCTGAGTGTTATGGCTATCGTATTTTCTGATTCTACAAATTCAATAAGTGCAGCGTTCTCAATAGCAACATGATTGCTTCTCACTAACCATGCAGTATCCGCACCTTCATAGTAACTCCTAGGAAGCTCAAACTTTTCTTCTAATAGGTCTTTACTCACTGACTCTCTTAGTGCAAGTACTTTGGCACGATTGAAAACCAATTTTGATACATCACAAAACTCCTTATTCTCAAATGGTCCTACAGAGTGCCCTAATATGAGTAATGGTGTGCCTGAAGCCAGAGTACACAAAGCATGATAGAACTGCCCTACCCCGTAAAGATCTACGAAGAACGACCCTCCAACTTGAATAACATAGTCATACTCTTTAAGAGACTTTATGTAATCCTTAAACTCTTGAGGTAATCTTGTATCTATCTTCGTACTCTCTGCCGAATTGACAAGATGCTTTTTTAACGTTGACTTGTAAATTCGATTCTGTAGCTTTGCTTTCAAGCCACCTTTGAAACGCTGATACTTGTAAATCCAATCGAAAATGAAAGGTTTCCCTAGTAAAAACTCTGAGCTAACTGGAAATCGAGACATCACATCAACGTTCGCACCTGGCTGTTGCTCTTCAACCTCCTCAATTAACCCACGAATGATCGCACCATCACCTCGATTACCGCATGTATGATTACCAATTATGAGAATTTTCATTTTATTAAACCGTTTTTAATTTTAAAATTTCTAGCAAGCGCGTCTGAAGCTTTCGAGCATTGAATTCGTCGTCTACTTTGCAGCGGGCATTCTTTCGAATAATGTTGAGATTTTGATTTTTGCTAATCTCGACAATTTTCCGACTTATAGCCCCACTGTCTTTTTCGGGAACTAAGAAGCCAGACTCGCCATCTGTAATTAATTCAGGAATACCACTGTGAACTGTGGACAGGACGATTACTCCACTTGCCATGGCTTCCATAAGTGACACCGGAATACCTTCCATGTCGCCAGATGAATCACGAACGGATGGAAGCAAAAATAGGTCAGTAGATTTGAGCGAGCTCGCTACTACGCTTGAGGGCTGTGCACCTTTGAATATGACTCTATGTCCGTTTGGATGATTGTTAGCTTTATTGCGAAGCTCAGGAAGTAATACGCCATCACCAATAATTGTATAGCGGCACTCTAAAGGACACATTAATACTGCTTCGATAGCAAAATGTAACCCTTTCTTTTCGGTAGCTCGCGCAACAGAAAGAATTGAAAGAGGGGTGGAAGCAGCTTTTTCATTGTAAGAAAAACGATCAACATCAACGCCCATGTGAACTACTTCTATTCTTGAAGGCGCCACACCTAGACTCACTAGTTTTCTTTTCCAATGTTCACTGATGGGAAGTAATTTACCACCTAATTTACCGTAGAGCTTTTCCCAAATAGCTAGCTGATCGTATCGGCTGATTTCGTAGCCGTGAAATATCGTAAATAAATTGTCACACTCGATGAGTTCTGCTTTAACGAGATAATCAAAAATGACACCATTACTCCCAAAATGGGCAACACAGTTATCGATTTTGATGTCTCTTGACTTTAAAAACCAAACAATACACATCAAGTCTTTTGCTAAAAACTTGTTTCTTCTTATTAGAAAATAGAAAAACAATTTAATAAGCCTAAATCTCTTTGGCGAACACAAGCAATAGAGGAAGCCAAATAGCATATATAAGTAGGAGGTTTTATCGTGTTCAGAGGGCAAAATAGACGTTACATTTACCTGCGCACGAGTTCCAAAAACCTCCGTAGCCACGTCATTATCATTCTTTATGGGGTTCACGGCCAAAACATGAACATCCACTCCCTCTGTCACCAAATCTTTAACTTGATTTAAAACGAATGTTTGAGAAAGAACCGGAAAGCTCCTTACAAAAAAACAAACTTGCTTAGTGCCAGACATTTAAAACCCTTTTATTCGCTGAACAGAACTTTTTACTTCTGAATATTGGAAATATAAAACTAACGCAACAGCAACTGTAAAGGCAGCAACAGAAGTCTCTTGCATGAACCACAAATCAGGTATTAAAGGAACCAAGAATATGTGGAATACCGCGATTGGAATAGAAAAAGCAAGCACAACAATCAACATACTTCTCAACGAATATGAAAATTCAACACCCGTTATGTATTTAACAAAGTAAAAATTAACAATAGGAAATAACGTTACTTGAAATACAACCATTGAAAATACAAGCGCTTCAACACCAAACATAGAAGAAATATATATAACTAGCGCATTGGGGATCATCACGTAAATATTCCACAAAAAGTTACGCTTAGTATGCCCTGTAGATTGGACCAATGGCCCTACAAGATTAGAGGAAGCAACTCTAATAAACCAAAAGCCCGCGAGTAACGAAAGTACCAAACTATATTGAGCGTACGAGTCTCCAAAAAATAGTGTCGCTACTAATTCAGATGCAACAATCACGGGCACGTAAATAAACGCTAAAACAAACAATTGTAAGAAGTAGATATCTTTATAGACTCTCTGAAATTTTTCGTTGTTCTGTTTGACTTCAGCAAACGCAGGTAATGCCACTTTACCTATAATTGGTTGTAGCGCTTGTGCAGGTCTACTGGCTAATTGTTTGATGACGTGATAAACACCCATCTCACTACTTGGTAATGTAATAGCAAGAATCATTACATCGAGTTGCTTTCTAACAATGTTTATCGCTTGAGAACCAAAATCAAAAATGCCGTAGTTGAAAGCCTCTTTAAATATTCCTGTATTAGCAGATAACGAAAGGTTCACAAATTTTCCCAAAAAGAGCATGAAACCCAACAATTTAGCTACTTGATAAATGATAATTGCACCTACTAAGCACAATAGCTCAAGCTCAGGAAATGAAATTGCAAAACTAAATGATAAAAGCTTTGCTGCTACATCAATTTGCGCAATGCTTTGATGCTTAAAGTGCTTCATACCGACAGCTTGATATTGTGACGATAGCGATGAGACTACAAGAAGCAAAGTTGCCAGTCGAAGCTCTTGTATTATAGCTTCGTAACCAAGAGCACTAGCTATATAAGGTGTAAGCAGATATAGAAGAACACTAAAAATTGCGCCAATTATTAAAGCAAGATAATAAATCGCATTACTCGTTTGTTGGTCCGCATCTCGCTTAAAAATAAGAAAATTAGAGATGCCGCCAAGCGCAAACGCAACAAAAACTTCAATCACCATATTAACTACGGCGAATTGTCCAAAAACTGAGGGCGCTAATATCCTCACGAGAAACGCAAGTTGTACCATCGTCAATACGAGATTGACCAACGTTGCAAGTGTTGTCCATGAAGTAGCGCTTACTAATCTGCTCAACGTAAATAATTCCTTCTATTAGCTTCTAGCACTTTGTTTTCCACCAGCGAGCTTTAAGATTTCAGAAAGTGAAACGAAAAAGATTGACGTTATAACCCCAAATACCGAAATTCTTTCCTTAAACGATGCATTGCTGGTGAAGAAGACTATGAGGGTTCGCTTTACGTAAAGTTTGATGGCATCCCAAGTGAGCTTAATTGATTTAAATTTTTGTTCTGTCTTATCCCAAGCTCCACCGATAACACGCCTTCTTTTCTTTAGTATTTCAGATTTATTTCTAGCTGGGTGCTTTACGAGAGCTTCACTACAAAATACAACTCTTAAGCCTGATTGAGTGAGGCGTTTGGCCATGTCGTGATCGCCGCCAGATTTAACTTTCGCGTTAAAGCCTCCCAAATGTAAAAGATCTTCTCTTTTGGAAAGCCAGTTTGCCGTTATGCAAACTCCTTTCTTGGCATAGGCCTCTTGGTCCATAGAGAAAAAGTTCTCGTACGCTATCGATGCTTCATCAACTTCTTCATCCTCATCTTTAAAAAAGTGAATATCGCCAGCTATGACACCAAAATCTTTTTGTTTTTCTGCGCAATTAACCAATTCTTCTAACCATTTTTCGTCTGGGACGCAATCTGCATCAGTAAATGCAACATAGCCCCCTTTGGCTATTGACAAGCCTTTGTTTCTAGCAGCATAAGAACCAGGCGCAAATTCCTGTATCGCCGTGATCCCGTCAATTTCTGAAACGACCTTGAAAGTGTCATCATTAGAGCCATTATCAACGATAATTATTTCGAAAGTGTCTTTAGCAAAATGCTGCGCTTTCAGCGCGTTTACACACTTAACAATTCTTCGAGCGTCGTTCCAAACAGGAACTATCACTGAAACTTTAATTTTTGAAGTCATAAGAACCACGTAGAAAACTGAGATTTACATTCAAATAGACGGAACTATTGCAACGCTAAATAGACATTGGCTTGTTAAGTACTTTACGCTTGACGGCATTATAGAAAAAAACAATTGTTGCCTTAAAACCAGCAACCTTTAGTGATTTAAAAACCCAAGACAGTTTTTTGTTTTTATGCTTTAGAGAAAACAATATTTGATCACTTACGCGTTTATTAAACCAATAGTCGCCCAGAAAATCTTTGTGTTTATAGGCTGACCCAAGTCTTTTATCTATGTCAGCAGGCTTCATTTTTCTGACTTTTGCGCCAATTCCGTCTTCATTTTGAAATCTATAAAGGAAAAGCGGTTTGGGAATATTTACAAATGTGATGTTTTGTTGAAAAAGTCGAACATACATGTCCCAGTCTTGACCGTTATTTAGCGACTCATCAAACGTATTTTTAAGTAGAAGCTGTCGTTTAGCGCTAAACCCACTCATTCCACAGTAAGTGTTTCCTCTTAACAATGAAGGCTTGCTCACGAGAATATCCTTATTGACAACAATAACGTCTTCTTTCCCCAATTGCTTGAAGCCGGTCACGACCGCTTCTGCCCCACTCTGATAAACTTCTTGCAAAGTCTTCAGGTACTCTGGCAACCAGACGTCGTCATCATCGAGAAACGCAACAATATCACCCGTAGCATACTCGACACCTAAATTTCTGGCTTTATTTGCTCCACATGAAATATTTTGTCGATAGTATTTAGCTGCTGTTGAATCAACTATAGGCATCGCGCTTTTATAAGAAACACTTGAATTATCATCGATAATGATCACCTCGTGTGGTGAGCAGTACTGATTTTTAATGCCCTCCAAGGCTTCTATTAAAAACTCTGGGCGATTAAAAGTGGTTATGACTACTGATATTTTCATACTCATGCTTTTTCATCCCCGGAGTCTGTTCCCTTCATTAATGTTAACGTTTTTTCTGCTATTCGATCCCAGTTAAACTCATGTAAAAACGCTTCTTGATTGAGATTCAAATTTAGATTCTCTAAATCCGTGAGTTTTTTTGATAACGCGGAAGTATCGCCAACAGTGAAATAACTGTCCTGAGCGGCAACTATATCCTTATTTGGCAAAATATCGCTTAAAAGAACAGGGGTTCCTGCACTTATAGCTTCCAACGCTACTATTGGCAGTCCCTCGTGGTATGAGGGTAGAACGAATACTCTCGCATGCTTGTATAAAGCCTTAAGTTCATCGCCAGATCGACGGCCTGCAAACAAAATGTTTTCACTGGCCTGTTGTACAAGGGAGGAGGCGTATTCATCTTGATGATCTGCTTTACCAACAATAACGAGTTTAAGTTCGCTATCAGAAGCTTTGTAAGCGGCTATAAGGTCATGAAAGCCTTTTTCTGGAACTAGCCTCCCTACTGTCAAAATGTAGTTTTGTGATGATATGTTGAGTTCTTTTGGAAGTGCACTCGCAGAAATTGAGCCAGTGAATGATGGCAACATTCCGTTAGGCACATAGTTAATTTTTTCAGAATGCTTCGGAAACTGCTCTTTTAATCGTTGTGTTAATGTTTTACCCACTACAAAAATTTTGTTTGCGAAAAGAACTCCCATTTTTTCGCCAGTTCTAAGCATAAACTTCGCAAGCCCATTCCATTTCTGTCTGTCATAGTCGGCGCCGTGATGTGTAACGACCACTTTCATCCCAAGCAGTCTCGCTAAGGGTGTGAATAACGCAGGTCCAATAGCATGAAGGTGAACAACATCTGGATTAACAAATATTCTTGCGTACAAAATCGCTAAAAACGTGTGCATGAACGTTTCTAAAAACTTGTGCTTCAGTGTCCAAACACTTCTTACATCAACTCCTTCAAAGTTGTACTGCTTTTGGCTAACGTAGGGGGAGCGCGCAATAACTGTTACAGAAACATCGCTTTTCGTTATCCGCGGGTACAACTGCTGACAATGAGACTCAATGCCTCCCATAACATCTGGTATTCCCCGTAACCCTATCGCGCATATCTTCATATTACCTTACGAACCTCATGATTTAAGTTTCTGTCACGTTTATTAGCGTGTATCGACCTTTTAGTCGTCGCTAGTGCGAAAACGACACTAATCAAAATAGCGAAGAAGATTAGCCCCTCAATGTTCCACAGCGGCATGGTTGCCATATTCATTATGAAAAAACCAATAACAGAGAAAGCTACTATCTTAGATAAGCCCCTGTTGGCGATATTAAACGCTTGCTGTAAGCAAAAAGCGCACATAAATATAAACGCGGAAAAGCCGATAACACCATATTCATAAAGGTTTGAAACGTATGTGTTATGTGCATATTTTGCAAAGACGCCCTTCCAAGAGTCGGGACCAAAACCGATCAATTGATTAAGCGCTCCAGCGTTATTGTAAGCATCGATGTACTGACTCCAAATGAAGACTCGAGCGGACATGATGTCTTTTTCTGCCTCACTGAAATAGATAGGCGATTTAAAAATGATATCTAAGTTGCTTATTAGAAGACCAACGTCTGAAAACCTTTCTCGCATAGTGAAAGAAAGCACCATGAATGCCAAAACAATAGCCATAGTTACAATGCTCAGCACAGGAACCTTTTGCGAGGGCTTTAAACGCTGCTCAACCAGTGTGAAATAGAAAACTGCGGCTATCGGCAATATCGTGAGTACTGAGGTTCGATAGTTTACTGAGATGAGAAGAATTACAGATAAAGAGAACAAGCTAGTTCTAAAACGAATTGAGTTCGGTTTCGTCAGCCCAATCACAAATATAAAGCTTACTATAATCATTGAGAAAGCCGCTTCGTGATTATAGCCCCCTATGAAACTGGTAGAGCCGTCAGCTTCAGCTGCTTTTGCATGACCAAGCAAAATAGATAAAATTTGTAATGTTACGGGCATGAAAAATGGTACTAAAAGCTTCCTAAAGGTTTCGTTCTGACCTTGCATTCGAATAGAAAGGAATAGCGCTCCAGTCAAAACTAAGAAATAACACCATTTAACCAGTACGTTTATGGCGCCTGGAATCTGCATATTTACAAACCCACTTACTGCAATTGCAATAAAGAACAAGTAAAAAGGAAACAATTTCCTTAAAGTAAAAACAGCAAACGGCAGGAAGAAAAGCCCTAACCCAGCAACAGAAATACTGGAAAGTGCATTAATAGAAAAACCTGCGATAAGAGAAGGATACGTAATCGTATGAAATGCTGCCAAGAAAAACCTTAGCCATATTGCGCAAATCGCAAACGCTAGGTATTTATTACAATTGCCAGTGACAGTACGATACACCAGAATGAAACTGATCAGGCCAACGACAACTTTTAACCCTTCGAACATGCTTATTTACAAACCTTATCTATTATTGCAACCACCTTCTCCTGGAAGGCTTGGTAAGAGAATTGCTGTGCACAGCTTCTACTTTTGGCTGCATAGGAAGTGCGAACGCTGTCGTTTTCGAGCAGTTTTAAAGCGCCGCAAACACCCTGAACGTTATTGAGTTCACATAGAATACCGTTTTTCTCTTCGCTAGCACCAGATACGTGATAAGGATATTTCTCAGCAAGAATTTCAGCGGGACCTGATTCACAGTTAGTAGCGACTACGGCTTTCCCTAAGCACATTGCTTCAACGATGGCATTGGGAAAACCCTCTGCATTTGATGTGCTAACAAAAAATTCGGCGCTGCTTACATAAGGGTATGGGTTAGATTTAAACCCCAAGAAATGAACTTTGTCACCTACCCCCTGCTCTATTGCGAGGTTTTTCAGTTTAAGCTCTTCATCACCTACTCCCAGAATAACAAGGTTTTCTGAGATATTTGCTTTAGCGTAAGCGTTGATTAAAAGTGAAAAATTCTTGTTCTTTACTAATCGCCCTACACCAATAATGTAAGGTTTAGCAGGGAGGTCTAATACACTCTCCTCGGCCTGTTCCTTCAATTGTTCAATATCGTAGGGGTTATATAACACAGTTACTTTGTCTTTCGGCACTGCATAATTTTGGATTAAATCGGCTTTTACACCTTCAGAAACAGCCACTACGCTATCGGCTTTATTATATAGCAATCTAACAAGTAATCGGCTCACCTTATCCTTTAAGCCACCTGACAGATGGCTGGTAGTATTAACCCTTTCACTAATAATTGATTTGAACCCTAAACGCTTAGAAAGCGCGACGTTTAGAAAATTACTTCGCGTTAAGAAACTGAATACATACTCAGGACCAATCTTTTCCAAAACAGGCTTTAGCTGTCGATAACCCTCGACTAGGCTCCCCTGAGAGTCCAGTACAGTTTTATCGACGAACGCCGGGCATTGATGAGATTCAGGGAGATCATCCAAAAGAATAAGATGGACGGGAATCGTTTTTTCTTCGAAATAAGATCCCATTATGGTTAATAGTTTAACCATAACTCGTTCAGCGCCGCCGCCTTCAAGTGAATTTATGATAAACACCGCTGGACGCGCTGAGTACTTCATGAAAGTTCCTTTTCGTTGTAATAAAACTACAAGCAGTTCTAATGATATCAGGTGTTATTGATATTCGTACATGGTTTCCGCCCTTCAATGCTAAATGATGGCAAGTGCTTATCGAAGCTTTCGAGGGCGGTACATGATTTGCCTAGCTTATAAGAAACACGAATTATGCCAATTATGATCACTTTTGAGTAAAAGATAATTCAATTAAGCAAAAACCTTTCAAGTTATCACCAAGTTTGCCATCATATCGCAATCACAGGTGAGACAGCGTACAACGTTGTAGTGAAACATTTTTTACATTCGCCTTAATCTATTGCATAAAGTATCCACGGCTTGCACCAAAAAGAACGCTACGTCACGCGAACACAGAACCCAGTCAAACTCCGCAGTTTAATTACTGCTTTTCGCGCTGGCGTTATTATGATGTCTTGCGTATTTGTCGTCGCGTCCGGTATTGCTCAACAAAAAACGGTCTTTACCGAGCAGGTTTATAAGCGGATTAATGACGTATATGGCAGTAACGCTGCCGAAGATGTTGCTGATTGGCGACAACTGATCGATGAATTACAACAAGAGGCGATTGATGAAAAACTCTATTCTATCAACCGCTTCTTTAACCGTTTCGATTTTGTTGACGATCTTGTTCACTGGAACGAAAAGGACTACTGGGCCACCCCGATAGAGTTTATTGCCACTGGCGCAGGCGACTGCGAAGACTACACCATTGCGAAATATTTCTCACTCATTGAGCTAGGTGTACCAGAAAGTCAATTAAGGCTTATGTATGTAACGGCATTAGAATTACGTCAACCTCACATGGTGCTAGCTTATTATGAAACGCCTACCTCAGTACCTTTAGTTTTAGACAATATTAATCGGCGAATTTTACCGGCGAATAAGCGCAGAGACTTATCCCCTATTTACAGTTTTAATGGTAATGGATTGTGGGCTGCGAAAGCGATGGGAACAGGCCGCAAGTTGAGAGGTAGTGGCCCAATGAAAATGTGGGACGACATGGTAGAGCGACTAGACCGCGTAATGTACGGAGATAAAGAAAAATAATGAGACTATCTACCCAATTAAGTACGAGCTTAGCCATTTTTTTGGTTTTAGTATTTGCTGGCTCTTTCATTATAAATGTAAAGCTAACTCGAGAATATGTAAACGAACAACTAGCGACTCACGCTCAAGATACAGCAACGTCTTTAGGCCTTTCCATCACGCCTTACATTGGCGAACCCAACGGAATAATTGTTGCGGAGACTATGGTAAATGCCATTTTTGACAGGGGTTTCTATCAGTATATTACGGTCTCTGACATGGAAGGTAATTTACTGATTGAGCGTAAAAACCCAAATACTCAAGATTCAGTGCCTGCGTGGTTCACTAATTTAGTAGAAGTCACACCACCCGTTCAACGAACTGAATTAAACGACGGCTGGACCCTGGCCGGAGAGCTAACAGTCCAAAGCCACCCAGGGCTTGCAAATGAAACGCTTTATGAAAGTGTCAAACAAAGTGCCTTTATGTTTTTTGCCGCGTTCGTTGTAGCCTACATCGCGTTGCTTTTCATAATTACCGCTATTACAAAACCGCTTAGAATTGTGGTTCACAAGATTAATGACATTCAAAACCAAAAGTTTTCTCAAATAAACTATAAGCCATTTACCCAAGAGCTTACATTTATCACTCAAGCAGTGAATAAGCTGTCTTCATCTGTAGAAGGGATGTTTAAAGAACTTTCCCAAAAAGCAGAACACTTCAAGGCGCAAGCGTACGAAGACAGCCTTACGGGCGTTCAAAACAGAAGTGCCTTCACTCGTCACATGAACGCTTTATTAAGTTCGACAGCCCATTCAGATGAAGGTTATTTAGTTATAATACGATTAGCGCACCTCAACGCTATTAATACTTCTCTCGGAGCCCAAGAGGGCGACAATTACGTTACTTCAGTTGCCAACATTCTTAAGCAGTTCTCCAGAGAGTCGGCTGAGACTACACACTTATTCAGGCTATCAGGCGCCGACTTTGCACTAGTCACTGAAGCCATATCAAAGAGAGAATGTTCAAATAAAATCGAAGATTTAAGTGAAACTCTCGTACATTGCAATCCTCTCAAAGACGGAATTCGTTCGGTGTGGATGGGCGTGGCGCAATTTAGCGATAAGCAGTCTTTTTCCGAAATTATGGAAAATGCTGACAGCGCGCTTATGGCTGCAACTAAACAAGCTAATGGATGGCAATTTGCTTCAGAACTCTCTCATATACACAGTAATACTGCATGGAGAGAGAGGCTTAATGTGATATTGGAGCAACAGTACGCTGACATGCTGATACAACCTGTCATGAGTATTGCAGAAAACACTCCCTCATATTTTGAGGCTTTCGCACGCTTCAAAGACAAAGAAAGCGGCAGTGTTATACCAATGTCGCAGTTAATCCCCGCTTCAGAACGATTGAACCTTATTCCAGAGGTCGATAAGTTGGTAGCAACCCTCGTTTTTAAAAAGCTTTCTCAGGCAAAATGTGATGTGGCCATTAATATTGCAAATGCATCTCTAGCTAATTCCCATTTCAGAACCTGGCTAGTTGCACAATTGAACCAAAACACGGCACTTTGCACTAAGTTGGTGTTCGAATTCGAAGACTCAGCACTCATTCACCATAAAGATGACACCATATCTTTTTGCAAGACTCTAATGACATTAGGCTGCCGCGTAACAATTGAGCACTTTGGAGAAAATCTTGCATCACTTGCAGGATTGAGGGCTATTCAGCCTCATTTTGTAAAAATTTCCGGCAAGCTTACGAAAGATATTCACACAGATAAAGATAATCAGTTGTTTGTGAGTAGCTTGTTGAGCATAGCTCGAGGATTAAATATCAACGTAATTGCTGAGCTTGTTGAGAATGAAGCAGAGTCAGTGGCATTAACTCAACTCGACGTTGCTTATCAGCAAGGTTTTTATTTCGCAAAGCCTACGCTTTGGCAAAATTAAGTTGCTTAGCCGAAAAGTTGTATAACAAAGTGAAGACCTAGCACGCTTATTTGTTATACAATGATCACTAATAGTGTTAGCAAGACGCTGACCCGACGTTTTATTTAAAAGGATAAGCTATGCGTAGCAACGTTATTTTATCTCTACTTTTGATTGCACTGGTTTTGCTAACGCCTGTTTCTTCAGCGCAAGAAAATAGCGCACCGGGCACTCAAGTAAGAACGTTACTTGTTAATGAACTTGATAACGGAGCGAATATACAAGACGCCGCAAATCAAGTTAGTCAGACTGTAATCAATGAAGGTCTTTACTTCGATGCTGCAGGCACTGCGTATTTATCTGACAACCAAGATTCATTTGAATCTTTAGTAGGTTTACTTAACGAAAATGCCACAGGGTTCGAATTAGCCATCGCTGGATTTACACAGTTTCCAGATCAAGCATCTCAAATCATAACGATTACTGTTTTAATGTTTCCTGAGAGTGCCAGCGAGATCTACAATATCGCTCTTCAAATGCAGGTAATTAGTGAAGACGATGCACTGCTAGCAGTTATTAATGCTGGTGTAGATCCAAGCACATTAACAGCTACTGCAGCAGGTGGAACGGGCAATACGTTTTCTCCGCTTGGTGTCGGTACTGGGGCAGCGGGTGCAGGTGGTGGTGATACAACAATTTCTGCCAACTAACCAAAATGTAACTGCTTAAACTTTAACTATTTTTGTTGTAGTTGTTTATGGTTAATGTTCTGAAAACCGAAAAGTTTCTTTTCGGTTTTCTTTTATTCACTTTGTTCTGGCTTCCTCTGTCGTTGGGAGCAAACCGCCCGTGGGCGTGGGCGCTGATGCAAATGTCGCTGTTTTCAATTGGCGGCACCTTGGTTCTGCTAAACACTTCTCTACTTCATCAACTCTACACAAAATATCGAACATTCATTATTCTTTGGGTTATTTTTCTTGCTTGGCAGCTTATCAATATTGTTCCTCTACCCTTTGCGCTGGTCGAGGCAATAAGACCTGAACGTGTAAGCTACTTCTTAAGTGAGCAATGGGGTAACCAAGAGAACGTTACTTCAAAGTGGCTATCTTTGAGTTTTGATGTAGGCCAGAGCGACGTAACTTTCTTCAAGTCTCTTGCCTATTGCTTTCTATTTTTCATCGCATTAACCCTTGTCAATTCAGCTAAGCGTTTACGCTACACCCTTATAGTCATTAGCGCAGCTGGCATATTTCAAGCTATCTACGGCGCACTAGAAGTACTTTCAGGTATTAAGTACAGCCTGGTGTTCAAACAGCCGGTTTCGCACATCGCGACTGGCAGCTATATTTACAAGAATCATTACGCAAATTTTCTAATGCTCTGTTTGAGTGCCGCAATCGGGTATTTGATAGCGAGTTTGCATCAAGACAACACCACCAGTAAAAGAGAAAGGCTGCGAAGGCTGGTGAAGTTTTGGCTAAGTAACAAAGTACTATTTAGAATAGGCATAATTATAATGGTGATTGCGTTAGTCATGTCCCGTTCTCGAATGGGTAATAGCGCATTTTTTATAGCCATGACAATTACAGCCACGCTCGGCTTGATTTACTTTAAGCCCCGTCAAAAAAGCTATATCACTTTGTTTATCAGCATGTTGATTATCGATATTTTGTTAGTCAGTAGTCTTTTTGGCCTCAAGCAAGTGCAACAGCGCTTAGAGCAAACGAACTTCGCACAAGAAAGCAGAGATGAAGTAATTACAGACGTACTACCCCTATTAGGTGAATACGGACTAATAGGTACCGGAGGTGGAACTTTTTACACCGTTTACCCTCAATTTCAGAGTGAAAGTATTCAGCACTTTTACGATCACGCACACAACGAATATCTTCAATTTAGCATTGAGTTTGGTGTCGTAGGTGCCTTTGTTCTTGCTCTGCTAGTGCTGCTGTGTACTAAAAATGCACTTAGCGCGGTTCGAAATAGACGCCACCCTTTACCCAGGGGCACCGCTTTTGCAAGTATTATGGCAACTATCGGCATGGCTTTGCACAGCAGTGTGGATTTCCCTCTACAAGCACCAGCAAATACGGCTATATTTATTGTTCTTCTAGCATTTGGAGCGCTAAGCAGAGATATTTCTATGGGAAGGCAGTCACATAGATAAACTGCTTAACTCAATTTTTTCTCGATCGTTTTATCGTAAAAGGACGCAGTGTGGTTTTAAAAATTAAACGCCCCGTTAGAGAAGAGCCTAACGTTCAACACATGCTTGAGCGTATGCCGAAAAAAGTAGCTGACTCATTCTCTGATGAACAATTATCTCATTTAAATACTGCGCTTGCGGGAAGACGTTGGGGTAATCATAAAGTGGATGTTCGGGGCACCATTAGCCTCCTACGCAGCCGCTATTATTTCGTACTGTTAGCTGGAACAGATAAACGAGATTTATCCAGAACTGAAAGTAGAATTGGCAGAATTGCTATGGCAGCAACTGTTGCGCTTTTTTTCTGCGTATCGTTAATACTTGGTTTGGTACTTCTTTATATTTTCAAAAGTTGGTTAGGAATAAACCTTTTCGAAGGATTTTCACTGGGGCTTTGGGACTGGTTGAAAGGAAAAAGTTAATTTCGGTCGTTTTTAGTCGTATGTCACGCAATTAGGTATACGCTTTTTGACAGGGTAACTCGAAGTATTCAACCAACGACACACTACTTCCTCTGCGCTATGCTTTTGGATAGCTTCTAAAACAAAATTTCTGCTAAGTGGATTTTGAATTCCTAAATCTAAATGGCGCTTTAATAGATCTTTCACTTTTACGTAATGCACCGAGCGTGCGGCAAACATGTCTAAGCCATACTCTACGATAAATTTGTGCACTATGGCATCTTGTGCTCCCACATCAACGGCACGCGTTACATAATCATAGAATGCACTATCTAATTCTCTCTGTTTCCACTTAACTGACGCTAGCCCTATCCAACTGCCGCTCCAATTCGGTCTTAGCTCTAGACTCTTTTCGTAGGCGGTAAAGGCTTGGTATAAATTTCTCGTCGAATCAAAAGCTGCTGTTTGAGTGTCGCTCGACACGCCGGCTTCACCCACACTATATGCTTTCCATTCAAATAATTGCCCTTGTACTTGATAGTAGAGTGCGTTTTTCGGGAAATAACTAAGCGCTGTTTCTATTTTATTTAGAGCTCGCTCTATCTTCTCTGTAGTCGCACGCTCAGGCCTTTGCTGCCACATATCAATGTTATTCTTTACGCTATAGTACGCATTACCCGCAATAAAAAGCTGCACACTCCACACTAAACTCCATAACGCCATAAGCGCTACGATCCATTTGAGCGAAGTACTAAAAGTTTGTTGGTTGTAGTGGCTAGCGAGATTAAACGCCTTCATTAAACACCGTGCCTAAGTGCTTTACCTATTATTTCACCAGGCTTGTTAATGAAAACGTCTTGAGCGAAGACCCTATCGAAGGCGGCGACAACGTCAAACGCATCTCTCATGTCATTAGGCCGTCGTACTAAATCATGGGTATCAGAGGCAACGACATGAAATGCTTTTCGCTGCATTAAACTTAATGCAAATTGTGCTACGTTGTCTCCAAATCGCCCCGTCAAAGCGCCAGCGGTAACTTGAAACAAACACCCTTGTCGCTGAAGCCAGCTAAATTTAGTTGGCTCTGCTAACAACTCCCGATTTCGTTCTGGATGCGCTATAAGAGGCTGAACATTATTTCTTAATAACCATTTAACTAGGGTCTCAAGCCCCTGGGGAACATGGCTATGAGGCATTTCAAGCAGAAGTATTTTTTTATCGCTTAATTCACCGATGAATGGTAGCTCCCCTTGTTTGAACCAAACGGGAATAAGCTCATTCACTCTCACTTCAGCTGCATAAGAAAGTGTTAGGGGAATCGCCGCTGTTTTGACAGCTTTCACAAACTCGTCAAATACAGGCTTTATTGTACTATGGGAATTGTCGAAGTAGCCTTCGTGGATATGTGGCGTGCAAACCATGTGACTTACGCCACAGTCAACAGCTTGCTGTGCCATTTCTAAGGCGATATCTAAAGACCTGGCACCGTCGTCGATGCCAGGCAATATATGGCTATGTATATCTATCAATAATTACTGTTAGCTGTCTTTATGACTCGTATAACCGTATTGGTCGTAGAATCCAGCATACCTTTGTGCTGCACCAGATTTACGTAAGTCTACTTGATTTAGCACTACCCCATCAAGACGATGACCAACTTGAAGGAATCGAGACAAACCATTATTTATTAACTTCTCACTGGTACTGTCTGCACGAACTACGTAGATTACAGAATCACATGAGTTTGCAATAACCATAGAGTCACTAACAGCTTGAGTTGGTGCAGTATCAACAACAACGTATTTGTACTGGGTCTTAAGCTGGGCGATAAGTTCGCCGAAGCCTTTGTCAGCTAGCAATTCTTGTGGATTTGATGGGATAGTTCCTGCGGATAATATATCTATCTTAGATTCTTCATCCTGCACTAAGCATTCATCAAAAGTATGTGATTTTAAGATTAAGTTCGCAACACCGGGCTGGTAATTTGGAATGCCAAATTGCTTGCCAACGCTAGGGCGACGTAAGTCGGCATCAATCAGTATGGTCTTATCCAGCTGCCCCAAGGCAAACGCTAAATTAATCGAAACGGTAGTTTTACCTTCTTTAGGCACGCTCGATGTAATCATTATGGCCTGCTGCTCTTTATCTAAATTCAATAATGATAGGCTAGTTCGCAGGGTACGAACCGACTCTGCAAATTGATGCTTTTTACCATCAAAGAAAGAACGAATTGGTAAGTCAGTCTTCTTCTTGTGTGGAAGCCATGGGATAAGACCTAACATACGCTGTCCAAGTTTACGCTCAACATCTTCTACCGAGCGAATACCGCTGTTTAGGGTTTCCATGGCAATAGCCAAGAAAACGCCAAAGCCCATACTAAAAACAAAAGCGGCACCTATTAACAGCTTTTTGTTAGGTTCTGAAGGCGTATATTTGGGTAACGCCGCGTCGAGCACTCGCGCATTTGCTGACTCAAAGCCGCCCAGCTCATCGGTTTCCTTCAAACGAGTAAAGAAAGAGTTGTAAAGCTGCTGATTAATATCAACTTCACGTTGCAGAGCTCGCCGCTGATTGTCTAACGCTGACAGCGAACGGAATTCTGCCTTTGCTTGCGCTACTTCTTGCTCTAGCTGCGCAACGCGGTCTTCCGACACTTCGTATTGCGTTGTAATACTCGTTATCAAATCTCTAATCTGACTACTCAGTGTTTCCCGAATAGAAGAGAGCTCTGCATTCGCAGCAATCATTCTAGGGTGTTTAGGGCCATAAACTTTACTCAGTTCGCTCACGCGCGTCATCGCCTTTGCTTCGTCACGTCGAACATCTCTGATTGTTGGGTGATTCAGTACTTCAGGAAGACGCGCTATGTCTTCTAACGATACATCGTTGCGCGTTTGTCTATAAATAACAGCATTCAGCTTAAGTGCGGTTTGCGCATCGAGTAATTGCTTGCTCAGCTGCTCTAGCTCATCGGCCGCTAAGCCTACTACACCATCTATATTAACAACTTGATTTTGTTCATAAAACTTAGCAAGATTGCGTTCAGCCACAGTAAGCTTTTGCTTGAGGCCTTCTAAGCTATCTGTAAGAAAAGACGTTGCTTTTGCAGTCATATCAAGCTTAGCCTGCAGATAGTTTTCAATGTATACGTCTGCAACTGCGTTAGCTAGTTCCGCTGAAAGTGTAGGTGATTCAGTAGTAATGGTTATTCTCATTACTTGCGTATTGTCGACCATTTCAACGGTAAGTGCGCTCATTAAGAGTGAAGTAGCTTTGCGCTTTTTAGCCGCTAAAATTTGCTCTTCAGTTAAATCTTTAGGCTCTTCCTGCGGAAGAAACGGTAAAGCTTCGACTATCCTAGCTTTTAGTTCATCGAATAGACTAGGGCCCTCATCAACTGGCATAAACTCTTCGTTATTATAAAGCGATAAGCTTTCAACCGTGCGTTCTGCAATTTGACGGGATTGCAGTATTTCAAATTGCGTTTGCATATAGTCCTTTCGCTTTGTATCAAGACCATATACTTCTTCTATTGAAACAACATTCGCCTTTTCTGCCTCTACCAAAATAGTTGTAGTAGAAGTGAACATGGGCGTCATACGCATGACTAACAATGCAACTAAGATCGTAAATGCAATTGCTAATGATACAATTCGAAATGCGTAACGCTTAATAATTCCCAAATAATGAGCAATGTCGATGGTCTCATTTTCAAACACACCAGCATTGAACTCTTCCCTGCCATTTACTGCCATTTTATTTCCTGCACGCTACGTAATTTAGAAGAAACGCTGATTGATGGTGATAATATCACCAGGCTGAATCATATCGCTCACGGTTACTGTGAATTCGTTTGTTCTGCCGTCCTTTTCACGAATTATGGTAATTTTGTCGCGGGCCGCTCGCTCTGTGTAACCGCCGGCTAACGCAGCCGCTTTATTAACAGAAAGGCCTGGTTGATATGGATAGCCGCCCGGCCTTTTCACTTCACCATCAATAAAGAAGGGCCTGTATTCAACGATAGCTACTGAGACAGAAGGGTTAACCAAATAATCCCCTAGCAAGCCATCATAAATTTTCTTTTCGACTTCATCGGCAGTTAAGCCAACCAATTTAATTTCCCCTAAGAATGGATAATTAATTGTACCGACGTCAGGTAGACGTACTTCCATCGAAAGATCATCTTGGCCAAAAACACTGATTTTTATTCTGTCACCTGATCCAAGTTGATACTGACTCATGCTCAAGTTTCCTTCCTGAGCGAAGGCAGAGCTCGTAACGAAAATTAAAAATAAAAATACTGTTTTAATCATCAAATGTTGCTTCACAACGTAACCTCAGCGGAAATTCCTACAACATTTCGGTCATAGCCAATTGAATCGCGGTTACTATCACGATCTGCCAACTGATAGAATAGGGAAAAAGACAAGTACCTACGAGCCTGGTAATTTAATGACGCCATGTAACGCATCAACTCGTCATCCCTATTTTCAATGCCATCTTCATCAAGAATGTACTCGTTTGTTTCACGCGTTATACTAATTGAAGAGCTCAACCGGCTTAGCCACTCGTGATTCCACGCCGCAGTGTAATCTCTACCTCTTATGAAATTACCTTCTCCGTTGGTTTCCCTAGTGTCTGCATTCGTAGAAAATCGAAACGTAGAATATGAAATAGGCTGCCACTCTATACCGACTTCCCAATCGGTTCCATAGAAAGTACTTCTCGTAGCGGCCTCGAAATCTTTTTCTTTATAACCCACTTTTGCAAAGCCAGTAGTCGCTGCCGTAGACTCCCACCTAACACCAAGTAAAACTCGTGTTTCGTCACTATCTCTAGTTGTAATACCCGTCTGGTTGTCATACCTCACAAACGTTTGCGTTACATCGAGCAGTGCTGTTGTCGCAGAGCCAATACGATAACCCAATTCAGCGCCGACTTTGTTTTTTACCCGATCTCTAATCAAATAGGCTTGTTCACTTCGATCATAATCTAACGTCTCACGGTTTGCTTTTAGCGTTACTACTCCGTCTGATGTAACAGCACCGTAGGAATACTCACCGCCAAAAGAAGTGCTTTTGTAACGGTCAGGTGTTGTGATGGCTGTACCTAGTCCTAAAGAAAAGCCAGTACCGCGCTCTTCATGTCCATCTTCGTATTGGGCAATTGCATTAACTCTATGCCTACTATTTAGTTCATATTCTCCTGATGCTTCAATAAAGTGGTCTGTATAGTCATCAGCGCTGCTTGAAAAAAACACACCTCTTTCTAAACGATAGCCTACTTGGAACGGATTGCCGTCAATCTGTGTAGCAGCAATTAACTCTGGAGAAATAGTCGCTCGCCAACTATAAATTTCAGGATCGTCATCTCGTGCATAAGCTACGTTGTCAACATACGCCATCGAAGACGTAAATGAAGGGATCAAATCAAATTGCCCAGCTTGAATTCGACCAGCCTCTTGGGCAAATAGAGTCGGTGTGGCGCAAATTACCGACATAGCTATTATGCTTTTGGTCCTTTTTAACATGTTATTTCCTTCCTACGATGGCTTGGGTGTATTAAAACGGTGCATTATTTCGATATAGCGCTTTTAAATACATCCTTACGTAAACGCTATAAACCGCGAAACAGCCGGAATATGTGTAATTCTTACAAACTAAACAAGGTGAATGCCTTAATAGTTCATGGATAATCAATGTCGAGCAATAGGCGTGCCGCTTTTGCTTTACTAGGCTGTGAACATTACTAGCGAACACATTAGAGCGAAAGTCAATTTGCTCTGTATTGTTTGACTCAACAGTCAGTTAACAAAGTACTGCAACTTATACTTAGGTATTGTTGCATCTATATGTCCAAGGCTGCAAATGCGGTATATGCTATCTTATTTATATTGTTCATGAAAAGCGCTAGCGCCGTATTCTACTCATTTTGCACCAAATTAGTACGGAATGAACTTTGTTTTTGTAATAAAATTACAATATCCATATAATACGCTGTTGCTAGAGCACTTAAGCGTTAGACGTGAAAAATTTCAACGCGAATATAATCAGCACGTTGTGATTATTCATCTTACGCGCTTAAAAGTGGGCACAGTATTTGCCTAACTTCCATAAGTTGTCTTCGCTATTCTTCTTAATTCATGGCTTAGCTTGTTTTTGTTGTCGTTAGCTTTGGCTACAGGCTTCACTTTTTCACTTAGAGATTACTTAAATGGACAATAGAGTAGAATCTAACAAAGCACTTAAAGCTCACCCCGTTGAGTCTAATACTAATGGTGGTTTGGTAGTCAGGAACCAAAGTGGTTTTTCAACCATTTACAGACTCATCGATCTTTCGCTGGTAACGATTTTGTATTATTCAGCAGCAGCGTATTACGGTACCCAGATAGATACCACCAGCTTAATTCTTCTTTTTGTAAACGTTATTTGCTTTCAAATTTCTGCCGAAGGCGTTGAGTTATATCGGTCGTGGCGTGGGCACAGAACGCCTGAAATGCTAAGAGCGGCTGCAATCACATGGACATTGAGCGTTCTCGGTACCATGTCAATGGGGTACTTTTTCGTTCAAGAAATAAAAACGCCCCCACCTGCAATATTGCTTTGGTTTGCATCTTCGTTTGTCGTTTTGATTCTGTGGCGCTTTATTATGCGCAAGTTCCTCTTCCGCATTCGCAAAAGTGGCTTGAACACACGCCGTTCAATTATCATTGGCGCTACTCATTTAGGTGCGAATGTTGCTCTTCAGATACAACAGAACGAACATTTAGGTATTCGCTTTAACGGTATTTATGATGACCGTGAAGCAGAACGTCTCCCTCATGAGATGCAGGGCGCTGTGCTCGGCAACATTGAAGAAGCCATTGAAATGGCCAAGCGCAACGAAGTTGATTACATCTACATAGCATTGCCAATGAGTGCAGAAAATCGCATTCGTGCAATTCTTGAACAGTGCAGCGATACCACCGCTAACGTTTATGTAATTCCGAACTTCTTTATGTACAACTTGCTTAACGCTCGCTGGCAAACCGTGGGTAATGTACAGGCACTAAGTGTATATGACACCCCTTTCCAAGGCGCCAGTGACGTTTTGAAGCGGTTTGAAGATGTTGTATTAAGCAGTCTGATCTTAATGTTGATATCCGTTCCCATGTTAGCAATTGCGGCCGCAGTTAAGCTCACATCTAAAGGGCCAGTCATTTTCAAACAAAAGCGTTACGGATTAGATGGTAAACAAATTACGGTTTACAAATTCCGGTCTATGACTACGCAAGACAACGGAGCAGTTGTTAAGCAAGCAACGAAAAACGACGCGCGTTTAACCAAAATAGGTGGTTTCTTAAGGCGCACATCGTTAGATGAACTACCTCAGTTTATCAATGTTCTGCAGGGTCGCATGTCAATTGTAGGCCCTCGCCCGCACGCGGTTGCTCACAATGAGGAATATCGTAAGATCATCACAGGTTACATGCTGCGACATAAAGTTAAGCCTGGTATTACGGGTTGGGCACAAGTGAATGGTTTGCGCGGTGAAACGGAAACCACGAACAAGATGGTACAGCGTGTAGAGTACGATTTAGACTATATACACCGCTGGTCTATTTGGTTCGATATTAAAATTGTATTCATGACTGTATTTAATGGATTCATTAACAAAAACGCATATTAGAAGTACACCAAATCAAGAAAAGGACATCATCATATGAAACCTGTTGTATTGGCTGGCGGCACTGGTAGCCGCCTTTGGCCAAAGTCTCGCGCCGCTCTTCCAAAACAGTTTTTGTCGCTTACATCCAACAGCACGATGCTTCAAGATACAATTACTCGACTTAAAGGAACCAATGCCGAGCCTCCTGTATTTATATGTAACGATGCGCATCGATTTTTAGTTGCTGAGCAGCTTCGTAAAAAAAATATAGAGCATGATGGTATTTTATTAGAGCCCGTTGGGCGAAACACTGCACCAGCAATAGCACTTGCGGCATTACATGCCACAAAAAATGAGAATGACCCTGTTCTTCTTGTCCTCGCTGCGGATCATTTAATTAAAGACCAAAGCGCATTTCATAGTGCCATTACTAAAGCAGAAGTATTAGCAAACGAAGGAAAGCTTGTAACTTTTGGTATAGTTCCAGACCAGGCCCACACCGGCTATGGCTACATCAAGGCTGGAAATGTACTGAATGTTGGATTTGAGGTAGCTGAGTTTGTCGAAAAGCCAGAACTTGAAACAGCAAAACAGTACGTTGAGTCAGGTGATTTTTTCTGGAATAGCGGCATGTTTATGTTTAAAGCCAGCCGTTATATTGAAGAATTAGGTAAGTATCACCCCGAGATGCTAGAGATTTGCCGTCGCGCAATTGAAACTGAAGCACCTGATTTAGACTTTATTCGTGTTGACTCTGAAATTTTTGCTACGTGTCCTGACGACTCTATTGACTATGCAGTGATGGAAAAAACTGACAGCGCTGCAATGGTGCCATTAGATGCAGGGTGGAGCGATGTAGGCAGTTGGACATCGCTTTGGGAAACTGCCGATAAAGATGACAACGGCAACGTTTGTGTAGGCGATACGATTTTAGAAAATACTAAAAATAGTTACGTGAACGCAGAACAGCGATTAGTATCTGTCATTGGCTTAGAAGACGTTATTGTTGTCGAAACCAAAGATGCCGTTATGGTCGCACATAAAGATGACGCTCAAAGCATTAAGGCCGTGGTCAACAGACTAAAAGCTGAAAAACGCCCTGAGTTCGAATTCCATCGCGAAGTTTTCCGTCCGTGGGGTAGCTACGATTCAATTGACAGCGGTGCACGCTTTCAAGTTAAACGTATTACGGTAAAACCTGGTGAAAAACTATCTGTGCAAATGCACCACCACCGCGCTGAGCATTGGATTGTGGTATCGGGCAGTGCCAATGTGACTATTGATGACAATACTCAATTAGTAAAAGAGAACGAATCTGTCTATATCCCAATCGGTGCAGTACACGCATTAGAAAACCCCGGAAAAATCCCGCTAGAGCTTATAGAGGTTCAATCGGGCGCATACCTTGGTGAAGATGATATAGTTAGGTTTTCAGACCGCTACGGGCGTGTAGAGAAAAAATAATAGTACTTAGTACTAAGCTGCGAATATAAGCAGAGCTTTGGTTCTGCTTTTTTGTGTTTAAAATTCAACATGTAGAAGCCCCCCTACTCTTTTGTTCTTTGCGCATGAAAACCTAGAGTAAAGCTAGAGAAGGCGCGCTTTTCTACAGATACTCAACAAGTGGATATTAGAAGGACGTTGTTAAACAATGGACTAAACAAGTTTAAAACAAAGTCTGAACCCCAAAAACGAAAAAAGGCGAGCATCCTGCTCGCCTTTTTCCGAAAGAACTTAAACTTAATTAGTTAATAATTAAGCTAATGCGCCTTTAGCCGCTTCGACTAGTGCGCTGAAAGCTGCTTTGTCATGTACTGCGATGTCGGCAAGGATCTTACGATCGATTTCAACAGACGCTTTCTTCAAACCGTTAATGAAACGGCTGTATGACATACCATTTTGACGAGCAGCAGCGTTAATACGTGCAATCCATAGTTGACGGAATTGACGCTTGCGCTGACGACGGTCACGGTAAGCATATTGACCAGCTTTAGTTACAGCTTGTACCGCTACGCGATATACACGTGAACGTGCGCCGTAATAACCTTTTGCCTGCTTGAGGACTTTTTTGTGACGAGCACGTGCGATAGTGCCGCGTTTTACTCTAGCCATTAATCAGTCTCCTAAGTCTTATACGTAAGGCAACATGCGCTGAACCAATTTGGTATCAGAGTCATGAACCAGTTTTTTGCCACGAAGGTGACGTTTACGCTTAGAACTCTTCTTAGTCAGAATGTGACGTAAGTGAGACTGTTTGCTTTTAAAGCGGCCAGAACCCGTTTTCTTGAAACGTTTGGCGGCACCGCTTACAGTTTTCATTTTAGGCATTGCTAAAACTCCGCATTGTTTAATATCGGTATTTTTCGTGTTGCAGTCACTTCATACCGGTTAATGTTTAGCAGCAAGGTGTTTAAGGGTGCAGATTCCTTAAAACTTTAGACCGTTACTACTTCTTATTTGGGGCTAGCACCATGATCATCTGACGGCCTTCCACACGACGTGGGAAAGACTCGCATGTAGCGATATCTTCTAAATCGGTTCTAACGCGGTTTAGTAGATCGATACCGATGTCTTGGTGCGCCATTTCACGACCGCGGAAGCGGATCGTAACTTTGGCTTTATCACCACCTTCAAGAAAGCGACGCAGGTTGCGCAGTTTGACCTGGTAATCGCCTTCATCAGTGCCAGGGCGAAATTTAATCTCCTTGACCTGAATTTGCTTCTGTTTTTTCTTCTGCTCTTTTTGAGCTTTACTTTTTTCGAAGAGGAATTTGCCATAGTCCATAACTTTACAGACTGGCGGCTCGGCATTTGGACTGATTTCTACTAGATCTAGGCTCGCTTCTTCAGCGGCACGCGTAGCATCTGCTAGCGAAACCACACCAACCTGTTCACCGTCTTTGCCAATTAATCTTACTTCTCTGGCTTTAATCTCATCGTTAATGCGGGCTTTGTCGCCCTGAGCCTTGTTGTTAGCGCCTTTAATGTGCTATTCCTCCAAACATTTAATTCTTTTGTCTGCTTCTGGGATGGTCGATTGACCTAAAGTAAAACCAAAAGCAGACACCTTATTTGTGCATTATACACAAATTGCTCAACTATTTAATTGCCTTTTCTACAACTTCTTGTTGAGCCATGGCAATAAAGTCTTCCAGGCTCATTTTGCCTAGGTCGTCGCCGCGACGAGAGCGCACTGCTACTTCGCCCGCTTCCATTTCTTTATCGCCCACAACTAGCATATATGGAATACGCTTTAATGTGTGCTCGCGGATTTTAAAGCCGATCTTCTCATTTCGCAAGTCAGACTTTGCTCTAAACCCTAAATCTTGCAGTTTTTTTACACAATTTGATGCGTAATCAGCTTGTTTGTCAGTAATATTCATTACCACAACCTGCTGAGGCGCCAACCAGAGTGGGAAGAAACCTGCAAATTCTTCGGTCAAAATTCCAATGAAGCGTTCTAATGAACCCAAAATAGCGCGGTGAATCATTACCGGTACTTTGCGCTCGCCATCTTCAGCTACATAAGTAGAGCCCAAGCGACCTGGCATTGAAAAATCTAGCTGTACGGTTCCGCACTGCCATGCACGGTCTAAGCAATCGTGCAGTGTAAACTCAATTTTCGGTCCGTAGAACGCACCTTCTCCAGGTTGATAATCGAACTCGATGTCATTAGCTTTAAGTGCATCTGCAAGCGCAGCTTCCGATTTGTCCCAAATCTCGTCAGCACCTACGCGCTTTTCTGGGCGAGTAGACAGCTTAACTTTGATGTTTTCGAAACCAAACGCAGCGTATGTCTCGTACACCATCTTAATACAGCCACTCACCTCTTCTAGGATCTGTTCTTCAGTACAAAAAATGTGAGCATCGTCTTGCGTAAAGCCACGAACACGCATTAGACCGTGTAGTGCGCCCGATGGTTCGTTACGGTGACAGCAGCCAAACTCAGCCATACGAAGAGGCAGGTCGCGGTACGATTTCAAACCCTGGTTGAAAATCTGTACGTGGCCTGGGCAGTTCATTGGCTTAACGGCATATTCACGCTTTTCAGATTCAGTGGTGAACATGTTTTCAGCGTATTTGTCCCAGTGACCCGATTTTTCCCAAAGCGTACGGTCCATCATTAATGGACCTTTAACTTCGTCATAATCGTATTCACGAAGCTTCTTACGCACATAGCTTTCTAGCTCGGTGTAAATTGACCAACCGTCGTTGTGCCAAAACACCATACCCGGTGCTTCTTCTTGCCAATGGAAAAGGTTAAGTGCTTTACCAATTTTACGGTGGTCGCGCTTTTCCGCTTCTTCTAGGCGCTGTAGGTAAGATTTAAGCTGCTTTTTATCTGCCCACGCAGTACCGTAAATACGCTGAAGCATTTTGTTGTCGCTGTCGCCACGCCAGTAAGCACCTGCCACTTTCATTAGTTTGAAGTGGTGACAGAACTTCATGTTTGGCACGTGAGGGCCACGACACATATCTGTGTATTCTTCATGGTGATAAAGTGCCGGGCGGTCGTCCTTGCTGATGTTCTCATCAAGAATTTCCATTTTGTAGCTTTCGCCGCGCGCTTCAAATGCGTCGCGTGCTTCTTGCCAGCTCACTTTATTCTTAACCACGTTGTAATTGGTTTTAGCCAGTTCAAGCATTCGCTTTTCTAGTTTGGCTAAATCTTCCTGGGTTAGGCTTTCTTCCATATCAACATCGTAGTAAAAACCGTTGTCGATAACTGGGCCGATAGCCATTTTGGTGTTAGGCCAAAGTTGTTTGATAGCGTGACCTAACAAGTGCGCGCAACTGTGACGAAGAATTTCTAAACCTTCATCGTCTTTTGCAGTGATTATTTGAAGTTGTGCGTCCGCGTCAATCATGTCAACAGCGTCTACAAGTTCGCCGTTTACTTTCCCCGCAATGGTTGCTTTGGCTAAACCAGGGCCAATATCGTTTGCAACATCTAGTACAGAAACAGAGTTATCGAAAGCGCGTTGGCTTCCATCAGGAAGGGTAATTACAGGCATTTTAATTCCTTTACAGTGGTGACGCCTACTCTGCGCCACATGCATATTTTGAAAATTTAATCGTGCTTTATAGCACTCGAAACTTGCTTTATTTAAAGCGACTAAAGTACAGCATAAAAATACAGCGCATTGGTACTGCAAAACTGTATACGCCTCGAACTTACTGAGTTTTCTCAGTATTAAAGCAAGTGGTGGATTATAACCAGTGTAGGGGCAACTTCAATATCGAAAAGCCTTTATTGGCTAATTTGTGAAGGTTTGATTTCGTTTAGGAAGATTTTGAGTTGTAATTTATGCATTTCACCGTTTTTATCCCATACTTTAGTGTAAGGCGATAAAGGTTGCTGGACTAGCTCTTCGCTGGTGTTCTAGTGTGCCATAGGAAAGAGTCACTCAACACTCCAATCGCCTTGAAAAAAGCATTAAAACAAGCAGAGCGTGCAATATGTGGCATTTTATCAGCGAGCATATTTCAGATGAAACCCAGCAGTTTTTTAGCTGCCAAAAAGCCGAACGAGTAAGTGGCGGAGATACACACGAAAGTTACATCATAAAAGATACGACCCATCGCTACTTTGTTAAAACCCGCAAATATGATGATACTCAGCAATTATCTCATGAAGCCGAAGGACTAGCGGCCATCGCTAACACGCAAACCATTGCTACCCCGCGAGTCATTTGCCATGGAATTACAGCCAATGAAACGCCTAATATGGAATATTTGGTACTTTCTCATGTTCGATTTATTGAACCTTCTGAAAATGACTATTTCATTTTAGGGCAGCAACTCGCTGCACTTCATGCGGTTAACGCCTACACCAGCTATGGATGGCCGCATGACAATTACATTGGTGCCAGTGTACAAACCAATGGAAGAATGGCGTCTTGGGCTGACTTTTTTGCAGAAAAGCGGATTGGTAGCATGCTAGAACGCTTGGCATCAATTGGTACATGGAAAAGCGGAGATGGCAATATAGACGATATTGTTACTCGAGTAAGACATCTCTTAAGCTTACATCAACCCCACCCTTCCCTACTTCATGGAGATTTATGGACGGGTAACGCGGGATTTAACAAGAAAGGGCCAGTCTTATTCGACCCAGCGGTGTACGTTGGGGACGCCGAAACCGACCTTGCCATGGCCGAATTGTTTGGTGGCTTTCCCCAATCATTCTTTGAGGGTTACCATCAACACACCCCAATTGAAAAAAATTACCGATTAAGAAAACCAATTTACCAGCTTTACCATATTTTAAATCACGGGTTATTATTTGGCGCGCACTACATAGCGCAAGCCAAACAAATATTAGATGACATTTACAGCCCCTAATTCCTAAGTAGTGCCGCGCATAGGCAATGTATAGCGCGATATACAAAGCGACATACGAACAAGCCTGTACGTTATTGTCTGTTACCTGGTTTATGCGTGAATTACCGTAGAAATCCTACATTAGATAGCGCTTAACATGTGTAAGAACAGCATATAAACATATGAAGACTTAGAATAGAGAGTAGCTTTTATTATGACAAACTCAGGCCCTGTAGCACTCATTACCGGGGCAGCAAAGCGAATTGGCGCCGCCATGGCGTGTCAGCTCCATAGCGAAGGCTATCGCGTTATTATCCATTATGGGCACTCTAAAGACGAGGCACTTGCGCTGGCTGAAAAGCTAAATAGTCAGCGGGAGGACTCTGCTACCTGTCTCCAAGCCAACCTTTGTAATTCAGACGAAGTAAGTGCACTTGGGCAGCGAGCATTAGGCATTTGGGGTCAGATAAACGTTTTAGTAAATAATGCTTCTAGTTTTTACCCCACTCCGGTGGGCGAAATTTCAGAAGACGACTGGGTATCTCTGATAGGCAGTAACGTGAAGGGGCCATTGTTTTTGTCACAAACATTGGCCCCCGCATTAGCGGTAAGTAAAGGCTGCATTATCAATATGGTCGACATGCATATTGACCGTCCACTCCCCAAACACAGTGTTTACCTCATTGCTAAATCCGGTCTTGCCTCACTAACCCAATCGTTAGCTATAGACTTAGCCCCCAACGTTCGCGTAAATGGTATTGCGCCAGGAGCAATTTTGTGGCCAGAACGGGAAATGGACGAGGACGAAAAAGACAAACTGATATCGAGTATTCCACTGGGTGAACTAGGTACACCAAATGACATTGCTAAAACATTGTCGTTCTTGGCATCAGCCCCTTACATCACTGGACAAATCATTTATGTCGATGGCGGGCGCGGACTTCATACTGGTGCCTCCGCGTGAATATTTCCCAAGCGAAACCATGGCACCTAAAAGTTTCGCAACTAAGAAACGCTTGCCGCGCTGGTGTCATCAGTGTTGCCATGTTTGCTTTGCTAGGCTGTTTTGGCGGTAGTACCGTAAAGCAAAGCATTGACGATTACGCCGCACGACTCTCGCGTGTACTCGATACGCCCCTCCCCGATTCGTTTAACGATAAGATTACCACCCCGCTTCCCAAACTTGCTGACTCCGCCACGCTTAAACACGCTATTGAGGGCGTGAGTATAAACCTGCGTGAGTTTTATGCGCTGCAAGATTGTGAGCTGGGCACTGTAGTTGCCGAACGCAATACGTCGCTAGGAAAAAGTCAGCTGCCATCACAGCGGCTTGTTTATGAGAGCAAGCTGCTTACTGTACTCAAAAGCTGTGAAGCAGCGCTCACGAAAGAAAACGAGTCTAACAAGAGAAACGCGGCACTGGCAGCAACCATCGCATCGTGGCGTGAACAAAAGACACAAGAATACAGTAAAACGTGGGCAAACCTAGTCCAAGGGAGCCAAGAGTTGCGTCTGGCGCTTAATACACCTGAACGTCTTTTCTCAGTTGAGAATAATAAAGACGCACTTTCTAGCGTAAACGCGCTTTATTATATTAACAACTTAAGTAACAAAGAATTGCTCTTGAGCGATGTGTATTCTTCCAATACAGCATCGAGCGATACAGAAACAGAGGCTACGAATGAAAATAATAGTGAGAAGATTATTGAGAGCAGCGAGCTTGAACAACAGCTAAAAATTATACGCTCAGCCAGGTTACCCGCTACACTTTGGCATACACAACAAACCTTAACGCAAAACCTCTCATTGCTTACGGATATGCTTGAAACCGAGCTTGATGCTGTAAGCTGCCCAGAAGGTCGCGCTAGCGACAAAGCAAAAATATTGCGTAATGTATTCTACCTTTTCTTTATTGAGGAAATACAACCTGTAGGAAGTTTGGTAAATCAATACCATTACAAACTAGCCCCATTATGGGAAGACTGGCTTGCGCAGCCGTCGCTGCACGAGGAATTCAAACGCTACATCAGGCAACAGTCACAAGACGGATTCAACCAATACAGCAGCGTCATGAAAGCGCATGTCAACTTATGGCAAGGATTCCTTGGTAGATGTAATCTATCGCCCGTCGCGCCTGTTTAATAGCGCGACGAGCAAATCCACTAGCCCAGCTTTTGCTAAACATCTCCTCACCTCTGGCTAGCTTTGCCGAAGCACGTTCAATATGTTCGGTTCCCTTCTAGATTTGAAAAAGGGCAAATGACACATTCCAATAATCCTTCACATAACAAATGTTAAAGAATATTTTCTCCTGCTTCCGGATCTCTCGAATTCCGAGCCTGCTCTCGTATCTCATGGGCTTCGGAAGACACATCATCATTGATTTTCGATTCTTGTGGGCGCGTATTTCCAGCCTCTTTTGCACTTGACCTTTCGTTTCGATTTTCTGTGGCTCCACTATTCTCTTCGCTATCCAAGCTTTTTACGTTCTTTTGTTCTGTCGTACTTTCACTTAACTCATTTGCTACGTTTTCTGAAGGGTTAGCGCTTGAAGCGCCTTTTTCGGAAGCATGATAAATATGCATACCCTCAGGGAAAATGCGCTCTCTCGCATCATCAGGCATACTGATATTCGCCTCTAAGAAGGCCTGAGTGATTTTACGCATCAGCACCGACGCCATTTTTAGTACACTCGTTTTCTCTACATCCACCCAAAAATAAACCTTGATGTTGTAGGTCGAGGGGCCTAATTCATCGATAAGAATTTGCGGTTCAGGGTCGATTAACACGTTGTCTTGTGCTGACGTAATTTCTTGCGCCATCTGCTGAGCGTGTTGTATATCAGCATCGTAGCCAACGCCAATAACAAACTGACCACGCATTAGCGGGTTGGCCGTAAGGTTTTTGATTACCCCTTTGTAAATAGTCGCGTTAGGTATTTGAATATGGTTGCCGTCAAAATCCACCAGTGTAGTCGCACGTGCCGTAACTTTCTGAATGATGCCGGTGAAATCGTTGATTTGTACGATATCCCCTATTCTAAAGGGGCGTTGAATAGTAAGCAGTAGGCTTGAAATAAAGTTCTCGGCGATGTCGCGAAAGGCGAAACCAAGAATAAGCCCCACCACACCTGTACCACTCACCACCGCGATTGCAAATCCGGTGAGCCCAGCTAAGAACAAAAATAGATAAATACCGAGTAAAATTAAGACTAAACTGACACTTCTTTGAATGACTGAGCGCAGCAGTGGAGATGTGGTCGTACGGGTTAACGGTTTAACTAAAACCTTGGCAATATGCGGCGCTAAAAGGATAAACGCCGCCATGATAACTAAGCCTAGTGCCAACCCCGGTAATCGATAAACAAAGTTCTCCCAAAGCTGAGAGAGTAGCGACTGTGCACTTGATAAACTGCTTATTGCGCCACCTTCGTCACTTTGTTGAAGCAAAGTTTGTATAAAAGGTTCGCTGTCGGTTTGCGAGAAAGAAAGCCCCGCTCGATTATTTAAAATAGAGGGTTGTAATATTTGTTGCGCACTGAACATCACCTCACTCCTTGGCGTTCATGTGTTTCGGTTTTTAATATAAATAACTACGACGCGATAACTAAATAAGATCCCAGCCCGATGGTAAATAAAAAACTGCCCCATATAGCGTGTTCTATAACCACCACGGGCGTCGAGTTAGTTTGCATATACCTATAACCGAAAATGCCACCGCCAATCCAAGAAATGACTACAGCAATCCAGTTACCGTACACTAAGTGGGCTAGACCAAATAAAAAAGTACTTAAGGCCCACCTTGCATATTTCGAAGGTAGTATTCGCTTGTAACGGTGGAAAAAGTACGTTCGAAAAATGATCTCTTGCGGGATGACCGACACTAACGGATAAATCAATAATGTAGCTACCCACATCCATGGCTGGTTCATAGGCCAATGTAGGAACAATTCCGGTTTAAAAAAGTAAACTACCAGCGCCAGTAAGCTCGCCCAAGGCAAAAATAACCTTAACGTACTTTTTAAATGCGTTCGATAGTCTTCCCAATGCCACAATTTAATGCGTTTAAATTGCTTATCTGCTAACAAGATAGCTAAGCAACAAAGTCCCATAACACCTAAAATAGGCATGAGATAATTTGCAAAATGCTTTATCCAGTAGAGAACGGCAAAGGGAATCACCACAAAGAGCAAGATCAATTCAGACCACAGCTTTGCCACAACTCACCTCTTTCTCTCAATCATGCTAGGTTCGCTGATCTATTCCCCAAACGTTTTTACTAACTAGAATCGATGCTAAACCAACAAGGTAATTACCAACCGATGACACTTTTGTGAATTTTTACGGTTTATGTCTATGAAAGTGTAGTGCCAATTTGCAAAGCATGAGTGATTAATTAAGTGCTACTTTAGCCCTATACTTTACTGCGCATTCGTAACTCTCTATATAGATAAGGTTTTTTAAGAGCAGTGGAAACTTGTAAGCGTTTTTTAGTAATGAGCAACAACGCTTATTATAATGTTCTACTTCAATAGTCGGCTTCGAAAAACCTATTTTGAAGTACGTGAACGCGTTGAATTCAGGTAGTGTTTGTATATCGCACAAAAGTCGTGAAATAATTGCATAAGATGTATAAGGCGATACCAATGACAAAAAATAGCCCTAGCGACGTTTTACAGCAAATTGAAAACCACTATGCCTCTTTGTCCCCTTCGGGCAAGGCTATTGCGCATTATATTCAGCAGAATCCTATCGCAGTATTAAGTCAATCTACGTCTTTAATTGCAGAAATAACGGGGACGTCAAAGGCCACAGTCAGTCGCTTCTTTCGCCAGCTGGGGTTTGACTCGCACCAGCAAGCTAAAGAGGCGCTTGTTCAGCTACGTGAGCAAGGCGTGCCTGTTGTAAGCCCTTCAAGTGGCGTACTTCAGCATGAGAATGATAGTAAGAATTTGGCCAATACATTTGATAGCACTTCCTCAGAGGCGTTGACAGATATTGCTAAATTGCTGGCATCAGCAGGCCAGGTCACCTTGATTGGTTTTAGAAACGCCTACCCCATTGCACTTCATTTTAGGCAGCAGCTCAAACAAATTCGTGCGTCGGTCCGTGTGCTTCCTCAGCCCGGTCAAACACTTAGTGAAGATATTATCGACCTAACCGAAAATGATCTTGTCGTACTTTTTGGTTTTCGTCGTAGAACCCGTCAATTCAAGTTTGTTTTAAATAGCATTAAACACTGTAAAACCGTATTAATTACCGATCCAACGGGCCAAGGATATCGTCACGATGTCGACCACCTGCTCGTTACTCACATTGGCAGTGACTCGCCTTTTGATAGTTACGCGGCTCCAATGAGCCTGGTTGCATCACTGTGTAACCTCACCTACGAAGTATTAGGAAGCCAGGCCGCAGACCGCGTCGACGCGATTACTGACATCTACATTCAAATGGATGAGCTAGAAAGTCCAAAGCGTTAACCCTTCCCACAGAACACTTTTTAAGCAATACTATAAAGAGAGCGGATAGCAGAGAATTGTTATTTTGCAAGCGTAAAGGGAACTAAAGCGCTTAAAAATGGGTATAAGTATTAATTCACAACGCTTATTTTGGGTTTTAATGCATAAAAACGTACCTGTTAATTTAATTTCACTGCTAAAAGCGTGTGGTTGGAGTTGATATGGATAAAACGCAAGTAGTCATGGAAGAAGCTAACGGTGTGCTAGACTTTTGGTTTGGAGAACTCTCCCCAGAGCAATGGTTTAAGGAAGATGCAGCACTAGATAAAACGATCACTTCGCGATTTTCAAAATTGCGTGCAGCAGCCATAAAGGGCGAGTTGTGGCCTTGGCGAGCGACGGCTACCGGTCGTCTTGCCGAAATAATTCTTCTCGATCAATTCTCGCGAAATATTCATCGCAATGACAAAGATGCATTCAGTGCAGACAGCATTGCTTTGGTTCTTGCGCAAGAAGCGGTAAGTGTTGAAGCCGATAAGGTACTTACACCGCAGCAGCGAGCGTTTCTGTATATGCCGTTTATGCATAGTGAATCACTCGCAATCCACGACGTCGCATTGGAACTATTTTCACAAGAAGGCCTTGAAAGAGAATTCTCCTTTGAAAAGCGCCATCAACAGATAATTGAAATGTTTGGCCGCTACCCTCACCGCAACCGAATTTTAGGGCGCGAGTCGACACCAGAAGAAGTTGCATACCTGAAGCAAAACCCCCAAGGCTTTTAGCAACTTATTTAGTGTTCTTTAACGATTTACTCAGCGCTTTACCAATTATGTAACTCACAGAAAATAATGTACGTACTAAAATGCCCAATGAAGTAACGTTCGTTTCTCTTGACTTTTTAATGAAACAGTTGTTTCATTAATCTAAAGACGAATAAAGAAACAATAACGAATAAGTAACGCGCTGTGAGCTCTCCTTTTGTACTGAAGCCCTGTGATGCCAAGTTCACACAGGCAATTAAAAACCTAGAAATCGCATTCAGTCTTGACGGTAGTGTTAAAGATGACGCATTTTCGGCGTCAGGAAAAGCGCTGAATCAGGCAAAAAGTCAAAGTAAATTGCCGCTTAGCGGACTAGGTCTGGCAGTGAAAGATTTGTTTCACATTGAAGGATTGCCAACTGCAGCAGGAAATCCTGATTGGTTAGCCACACACGCGATTCCGAAAAACACAAATCGTTGCGTAGCAAAGATGCTTCAAGCGGGTGCCACGTTCAAAGGCAAAACCATCACTGATGAACTTGCCTACAGTTTACACGGGCAGAATAAGCACTACGAAACACTGGTAAATCCAGTGGCACCAGCTCATATACCTGGTGGTTCTTCGTCAGGTTCAGCGGTGGCCGTTAGCGCGCACCTTGCCGACATAGGGCTTGGCACCGACACCGGCGGCTCTATTCGCGTACCGTCTAGCTATCAAGGGTTATGGGGGCTTCGCACCACGCACGGCGTTGTGGCCTGCGACAACATGGTGGCACTTGCCCCGTCGTTTGATACCGTGGGCTGGATGACACGCGACCTAAACACGCTGACTAAGGTTGCCAATGTCTGCATAGATAGCGCAACACAAAGTGAAATATCAGGTTCGCCTCGATTTGGCATAGCGGCGCATTTATTTGAGCAGGCCGCTCACAAATCGCTGTGCAAAACATGGCTTGCAGCGCTGGCTGATAACAACGACTGTATTGTATTGTCAGAGACACAGCTAGATTTAAAAACCTTACAAACTGCCGCTACCTTTCGTACCTTACAGGGCAATGAAATATGGCAGCAACATGGCGAATGGATTGGATACACTCAACCCGATATCGCCAAAGATATAATGTTGCGCTTGAATTGGTGTAAAACCATAACAACGCAAGAAGTAGAGCAAGCTAAAGCGCAACAATCTGTGGTAATCAATCATTTAAACACGCTGTTTGAAGAAATAGATGTATTGATTGTTCCCACGACACCCGGTGTAGCACCTCGATGTGATGCCGATGAAACAACGCTGGCAAATGATAGAAACGCTCTGCTCGCACTCACGGCGATAGCTGGGCTTGCGGGATTACCCCAACTTCATTTGCCGTTGTTTACCCTACACAACGCCCCATGCGGATTATCGCTAGTGGGCAAAAAAGGCAACGATCTTGCACTTCTCGCGTTAGCAAAAAAGCTGACCACTCGCTAAACGTGTAAAGCGCGCCTGTTTTTTTAAGTTGCACTTAAAAAAAGCATTAGCGCCCTATCGCATTCAAGTTGAAACTAGAAAGCGGAAGTAAGACCTAAGCGCCCGTCATTTTGCCTGATTTGGGCTTAACCTGACTGCGCGGTTGCCGAGTTTTTGAAGGAATTAAAAATGAGTGAAAAACCAACTATAGCGTTTACTGCCCCTCACTTTGCGGCATCGCAAGTGGGCTTAAACATATTAGAAAAAGGCGGCACCGCTATTGAAGCTATGGTAGCTGCTGCAGCATCTATCGCGGTTGAATACCCGCACATGAATGGCATGGGCGGTGATGGATTTTGGCTAATCAGTGAACCTGGTAAAAAGCCTATTGGCATTGATGCATCTGGCGTAGCAGCAAAGGGCGCGACACCTTCTTTCTACGAGGGTAGCGATGCCATACCTAGTCGAGGCGGAAAGTCAGCATTAACCATGGCAGGCGCAGTTGCTGGTTGGCAAGCCGCGCTTGAAATAAGTCACAAATGGCAAAGCGGTTTACCGTTAAGCACATTGTTCGATACGGCGATTAGTCAAGCTAACTGGGGAATTGAAGTTACCCAGAGCTTGGTGGATGCCAGCAACAAAACCTTTGACGAGCTAAGTGCGGATGAAAATTTCGCTCAGTTTTTGATTAAGGGGAAAGCCCTTAAAAAAGGTAAAATTTTAAAGCTAACAAAGCTCTCTGAAACTTTGAAGCATTTAGCAGAAAAAGGGTTAGATGATTTTTACCACGGTGAGTTAGCTTCGCAGCTGGCAGAAGACTTAGAAGCCGCCGGCTCCCCTATTCGCCTTGAAGATTTTAACAATTACAAAGCGACAATTGTTGAGCCATTGTCAGTGTCCACCAGCAAAGGCAAGCTTTATAACTTGCCGGCGCCCACACAAGGTGTAGCGTCGCTCATTATTTTAGCCTTGTACGACAAAGTTCAGCATTTGGGCAGCACCGATGCTGACATGGTGCATTTACTTATTGAATGCACGAAACAAGCCTTCATTGCACGTAACGCGAACGTAACCGACCCGTCTCGTACGCCCGTTAACTTACAAAGCCTGTTAAGTGATGATGTACTTGATGAAATGGTGAAGAACATTTCTTTAGATAAAGCACTTCCTTGGCCCCATGAAGCCAAGCACGGCGATACTATTTGGATGGGTTGCTGCGACTCTGAAGGCCGAATGGTGAGCTATATACAGTCGCTATATTGGGAGTTCGGCTCGGGCGTAGTGAGCCCGCAAACAGGCATTGTGTGGAACAACCGTGGCACTTCGTTTTCACTCGTTCCAAGCAGTAACCAATATTTGGCACCAGGCTTAAAACCATTTCACACACTTAACCCCGCTTTCGCTGAGCTTGTTGACGGTCGACGCATGAGCTACGGCACCATGGGTGGTGAAGGTCAGCCTCAAACCCAAGCGGCGCTGTTTGCTCGTCATGTGTACCACGACCAACCTATCGCCAAGGCTATTTCCCTAGGCCGTTGGCTTCTTGGTAGAACATGGGGCGATCAAAGTCACAACTTAAAAGCAGAGCGAGATTTAGTTGAGTATGTGGGTGAGAGCTTACTGGCACGGGGCCACGATATGGTGACGGTAGATCCTTGCAACGAACTCATGGGTCATGCTGGTGCAATTATTCGCGACACAGAAGGTACAGTTAGCGGCGCAAGCGACCCAAGAAGTGACGGCAAAGCCTACTTTGGACATCGCTAGTTTATTCCCAGTGGCTAAGACGCAGCACTGAAAAATAGTTAAACCAACAAACGTTAAAGAGAAAGAAATCACATGCAGTTTTTAATGGATAACCTAACGGTTATATTATCGCTAGCAGGAACAGGCGTGTTCGCAGGCATACTAGCAGGAATGCTTGGCGTAGGTGGAGGCATTGTTATTGTGCCGGTACTGTTTTTCTTGTTCCAAGCCCTTGGTGTGTCCCCTGAGAGCGCAATGGTAATAGCCACGGCAACGTCTCTGGCAACCATCGTCCCTACTTCAGTAAGCTCTATTCGTGCTCATCACAGTAAGGGCAATGTAGACTTTGCGTTGCTAAAAGCGTGGGCAGTGTTCATTTTAATTGGCGTGCTTGCCGGAAGCTATGCGGTGACGGCTGTTAACCCGACGTTCCTTACCTTACTGTTTGGCATTATTGCAACCTTGTCTGCCATTAATATGCTTATTGGCAAGAAAGACGCGCTATTTAAAGGGCTACCGGGCCGCGCGGGTCAGTCGATTATGGCAACCTGCATTGGCCTATTTAGTTCTATGGTAGGCATTGGTGGCGGTACGTTAACCGTGCCGACTCTCACATTTTGTAACTACCCAGCACACAAAGCGGTGGGTACCGCAGCTGCAGTCGGTTTAATTATTTCGCTTCCAGCGGCACTCACGCTGCTATTTGTTGGTACCACTCCTGTTGACGCTCCCTTCGCTACGTACGGCTATGTAAACTTGCTGGGGTTTGTCTGCATTGTTCCGCTCACCGTGTTATTTGCGCCTGTCGGAGCAAGCATAGCCAACAAGCTAGACGCTGGCTTACTTAAGAAAATCTTCGCCGTTGTTCTCATCATCACTGGCTTGCGCATGCTAGCGCAAGTGCTTATCTAGGAGTGCCCACATGTCTAAAGAAGCTTCTAACAGAACGTTTGCTCCACTATCCCCGCCGCCTCGCTTGCTAATGGGCCCGGGCCCAATTAACTGCTACCCCCGTGTGTTAAGCGCCATGTCTACCCAGTTAGTAGGTCAATATGACCCTGTAATGACTGGCTACATGAACGAGGTGATGCAACTTTACCGCGATGTTTTCAATACGAAAAACCAGCAAACCTTCTTGGTTGACGGTACGTCGCGCGCTGGAATTGAAGCTGTATTGGTATCGGCAATTGAGCCAGGCGATAAAGTCCTCGTACCTATCTTCGGGCGTTTTGGGCATTTGCTTGCTGAAATTGCAGAGCGCGCCGACGCTGAAGTTCACACCATTGAAGTGCCGTGGGGCGAAGTGTTTACGCCTGAACAGATTGAAAAGGCGATAAAAGACGTAAAACCAAAACTGCTTGCCATTGTTCAAGGGGATACGTCCACCACCATGCTGCAACCGCTTGCAGAAATTGGCGCGATTTGTGAAGCAAACGATGTGTTGTTTTACTGCGATGCAACAGCGTCAGTAGGTGGGAACCCGCTAGACGTTGATGCATGGAAATTAGATGCGGTGTCAGTTGGCCTGCAAAAGTGCTTAGGAGGCCCATCAGGCAGTGCTCCTATTACACTAAGCGACAAGTTTGTTAAAACCGTGCGTACCCGTCACCACGTTGAAGCCGGCATTCGCGATGCTCACCATGAAGCCGCGCGTGGCCCTAAAATTCGTTCTAACTACTTCGACTTGCCCATGATCATGGATTATTGGGGCGAGGAGCGACTAAATCACCACACCGAAGCGGCCAGTATGCTCTATTGCGCCCGTGAATGCGCGCGCCTGCATTTAGAAGAAGGCCAGGAGAACGTGATTGCTCGTCACAAAGTAGCGGGCGACGCCATGCTAGCCGGTATTCAGGCCATGGGACTTGAGCCCTTCGGCGACCTGAAACACAAAATGTACAATGTTGTAGGTGTTCATATTCCCGAGGGTGTTCATGGCGAAGAGGTACGCGAAACCTTACTTCTGCGTTTTAACATTGAAATAGGCACTAGTTTTGGTCCGCTAAAAGGAAAAATTTGGCGCATTGGCACTATGGGCTATAACGCCAGAGAAGATGCCGTGTTACATACCCTCCAGTCCCTTGAAACTGTGCTTCGTATGCAAGGGGTTGCGCTACCTGCTGGTAAAGGTGTAGATGCTGCGCTTAGCGTTTATGCTAAGGCTAAAGCGGCGGGAGTCACCAATGGGTGAATTCGCAGAATTTGCTGAATTAGCTACGCAAGTTATGGCAAGGTGCGAAACATTAGGCACCTTAAGCCAGGACCCAGCCTGTTTAGACAGGCGCTATTTGACCGAACAACACAAGCTTGCAAATCAACTAGCCTCAGGGTGGATGATTGAAGCAGGAATGACAACCTGGCAAGACGCCGTTGGCAATATATGGGGGCGCTATACATCAAGCGTGCCCAACGCACCGCGATTAATTCTAGGTAGCCACCTCGATACTGTGCCTAACGGCGGAAAGTACGACGGAATGCTAGGTGTAGTCGCCGCTATTTCGCTGGTCGCTATGTTTGACGGCACGCAAACCAAGTTCCCTTTTCATATCGATATTGTGGGTTTTTGTGATGAAGAAGGTACGCGATTTGGCACCACCCTTTTAGGAAGCCGCGCGCTCACCGGTAAGTGGCAAGAGCAATGGCGTCATTTAAAAGATGAAAATGGCGTGAACTTAGAGCAAGCCATGGCGAACTTCGGTCTTAATTTCGACGCAGTAAACAGTGCCGCTATTTCCCGTACCGATATTTTGGGCTACATAGAGCTTCACATTGAACAAGGCCCTGTTTTAGAACAAGAAAATCTGCCTGTTGGCGTTGTCAGTGCTATTGCAGGTGCAAAACGTTTAAATTTTTCAGTAGAAGGCATGGCGGGTCACGCTGGCACTGTGCCAATGTCTATGCGACGAGATGCGCTGTGCGCAAGTGCAGAGATGCTATTGGCTGTAGAGAGCATTAGCTTGCAGCGTCCGGGCGTTGTAGCCACGGTAGGTAAAATTGAAAATGCGCCAAACGGCGTTAACGTCATTTCTGGTCGCACACGTTTTTCTCTCGATATCAGAAGCGAAGATGATGAATTGCGAGATTCTGTATTGGCAGAAATATTGCAAAAGTTTGATGCCATTGCGCATGCAAGACAAATAACGCTAACACGGGAGCAAACCCACAGCGCGCCCGCGGTACATTGCGATAGCCAGCTAAAAGAAGCACTCGTTCGGGGGGTAGAAGAAAGCGGGATTAAGCCAAGAGTCCTTGCCTCGGGAGCAGGTCATGACGCTATGGCTATTGCTGATATTTGCCCTGTGGCCATGTTGTTCACACGTTGTAAGGGCGGAATAAGTCACCACCCTGCAGAATCTATTACCATTGATGACGTGGCCGCCAGTTTGTCAGTACTTTATAAAACCATTAGCAAGCTCAAGCATACGTAGTGGTCAAATCAGTAAAGTTTTAATGAAGGGTTAATAATGAAAATAACAAGGATTTACAACGATGAAGCAGGCAAAAGTCACTTTGGCGAAGTGGAGATTGCGCTAAAAGACGGCGGTCCTATCGGCATGCTTTCAGAAAAATTTGGAGCCGATAAGATCATTTTTCGCGAAACGCCCGCAGATTATGATTTTAAGTGGCATCCAGCGCCGGCGCGACAACTCCTTTTCATTATTAAAGGGCGTGCTGAATTTACGGTGTCTAACGGTGAACGCCACGTGTTTGGAGCAGGTGACGTACTATTGCTAGAAGACACAGAAGGCGAAGGCCATTGTTCCCGCGCAATGTACAATGAAGTGCGCCACTCAATTTTTGTGACGTTAGATGAAGGCGTAGTCCTATAAAACGACCGTTCGCACTGCTCTGAAAAAATGCGCTAATTTAGCGCATTTTTTTGTTTAGGCACCAAAATGGGGCTTACGAATTGCCTAATTATTTGCTCCTGACCCAAACCCACATAAAAAACACTTTAAAACAACAACTTAAAAACACATTACTAAGCAGACCAATTGGTCAATATCTTGCAACCATAGAGCAACTATTGCTAAGAAAAATTGCTCATGTCATTTGTTGTACGAACCCTGTTCATTTTGTCTTTATCCCTTGTTGGTCTTTATTCCGCCGCAAACCCCTTTCCTACTGAAGAAGACGCAAACAATTGGTTTAAGCAATATACACAGTCATTGACCGACTCACAGACCTATCAACTACTTAAACAGTTTCCAAAAGGCGGTGACTTGCACCATCACTTATCAGGTTCGGCGTACGGCAAATGGTGGTATGAGCTAGCAACTAATCAAGCGCTAAACGGCGGCTATCAGTACTTCACGAAGGTGAATCATAGCGAGTGTGACTCGGCGCCGTTGTTTCATACTATTTCTAACACTACCCACTCAAAACTAACGAAATGTAAACAAAAGCAATATAAAGCATTGAATGCCCTAAGTAACAAAGAGCAAGACGCGTTTATCCATAGTGTTGAACTTGTTAAGCCAGAAGAAGGTCGAGAGGAGTTTTTTGAATTTCACTGGCAGCGCTTAAGCGAGCTTACTCAAAACCCCTATATTACAGCGCAGGTTCTGCTTAGAAACATGCAGCTGTATCAACAAGAAAATGTGCGCTATTTAGAAACGCAAATGAACGTTAGGTTTATGAATCGCGCAGATGGTAGCCGCTTTCCTCCTGCTGAAACACTTAAAGTTATTACAGACATGCTCGATAGCGAAGCAGCTAAAGCTACTGGTGTCACCGTTCGTTTTCAATATGCCTTGGTTCGTTTTACTGACAACATTGAAGCCCAATTAGACTGGATCTTCAAATTCGTAGACGCCAATAGAAAATGGTATGTAGGGATAAATTTGGTTGGCAGGGAGGATGATCCCCGAGGTCAACCCACGCGCTTTTTAGAGCCTATAACGAAACTAAGAGCTCAATATCCAACCATTCGCCTCTCCTTTCATGCAGGTGAATCTGAGCATGCAGATACCAATATTCGCAACACCTTATTGTTAGGCGCAGAGCGAATAGGCCATGGCATTAATCTGCTAAAAGATCCTTCAACGTATTTGCTCATGCGCCATAACCGCTATTTGATTGAAACCAATTTAATTTCAAACCTAAAGTTAGAATACATCGATGATTTGAGCGCTCATCCCTTTCCTCAACTTCTAAGAACCGGTGTACCCACTGCACTTTCAACCGACGACCGAGGGATGTGGGATGCCACACTCACAGATGAATATTACCTGGCATTTACCCAGTTCAATCTAAGCTGGAGTGAGCTAGTTACATTAAGTCAAAACAGTATCAAGTACAGCTTTTTACAAGACGAGAAAAAAGAGCAACTACTTACTGAGCTAAACCGAGATCTAACACAGTTTTTAGCCTTAATAGCGGAAAGCGCTAACCAAATACCTTCTGCAAACAGCAAAGTACAACCTCTTAACAGCAACGTGGAACGCTACAGTGATTTCATCTGCGAGTTTGCCGCCTCGGTCTGCGCCAATGAAGGAAATAACAAGGAAATAACAAGGAAATAACCATGTCTTCAAATCACAGCGAACTACTTTACGATTTAAATGATAGTCCGGCATTTCTTCCTTCACTTACCGCGGCAATTCAGCATTTACTTGCAAGCTTTGTCGGTGTTATTACCCCGACTCTTATTGTTACATCAACACTGGGCCTTACTGAATACACGCCTTATCTTATCAGTATGGCCTTGTTTGTAAGCGGCTTAGGCACGGCAATTCAAACAAAGCGTATAGGCCCGGTAGGCAGTGGATTGGTAGCCATCCAAGGTACCAGTTTTGCGTTTATTAGCGCGTTGATACTGGCAGGAAATCAGGTCAAGGCGGATGGAGGAACACCCGAAGATGTTCTGTCTTTGTTGTTTGGATTAACTATGGCGGGTGCCATGGTCGAAGTGGTGTTCAGTCTATTTGTACATAAACTCAAACGTATCATTACACCATTAACTACAGGAATTGTAATAACCGCTATTGGGCTAAGCTTGATAAACGTAGGCATGACTGATCTTGCGGGCGGCTTTCACGCGGCTGACTTCGCCAGCACAGAAAACTTAGCCGTCGGCCTTGGCGTGTTGCTCATTATTGTTTTCTTGAACGCCTCAACAAACCACTGGCTGCGTTTAAGCGCCATCTTTATTGGTATGGCAATTGGTGCAACCTATGTTGGCATTACAAAAGGATTAGATTTCAGCGGCCTTGCTTCGCTTTCTGTCGTAGCGATCCCCACCCCTTTTGCCTTTGGCATTGCATTTGATATCACTCTCTTTTTACCTATCGCGCTTATCTATTTGTTTAGTGCAATAGAAACGGCCGGCGACTTAACCGCAAATAGCCTTTTCTGTAAGCAGCCT
>NZ_JBHNYX010000040.1:0-43311 GCF_054960505.1 Alteromonas sp. G4i13
AGGTCACTATATGTGACCTTTTTTATTATGATTTGAACGAAACTATTAGTCGTTCGCTGCTACTTGGGTTGAAAAGGTATCTGAAAACCAATCGTTAAGCATCGCTTTTTCATAAGAAAGCGATTCCGTGCGATTGCGACGAATATTCGACTCCATAAAATCCATATCTTTAAGTTTCACATCTTCACCACTTAAAATGACCTGACCGTCGGCATTAGCCAACGAGTAGCTGAATGTCATTCTAGGAATATCAACGCGCTTAATGATACGGACGTCGCTACCGGCACCGTTACCGAAGCCGACAAACTGGCTTGGCCAAACCTGGCCAGCTAAATCAACATTTGTTACTGTCATTGACAGCACTTGCGACTCAGGTAAATCACTGGCCAAATCTACAATGTGTTCTTCAAGCTCTTGTAGCGTTCGTTCGCGGAACCGTTTACGAGATTCATTGGTTGGCCTTACATCGCTATAAGACTCAGGTTCTTCCCACGTTATCTTCACCTCAGCGGCTTGAGTGGGAGCAAAAACGGTAAGGAGTCCCACCGCTGTGGCGCAGCTTAAACAAGAAAAAGTACGTAATTTATTCACTTTTATGCTCCTAAATTCAGTCGTTTAAACTATGAGTTAGCAAGACATTTAGAGAAAGCTTAGCATGCAGCAATTGTAGGCTTTTATATCAGCTTTATATTTAACCAACCTTGTTAAAATTGGCTAGTCTCGCTTTGCTACTTGCATAACTGACGACTGTTTAATGATTAGGCATAGTTGAACGCGTTTAGTTCCCGTAAAGTTGGGGTTTATATCGTCCTTTTCACAATAGGTGTGATAAAAACGTTTAACGCTTGCGCTATCAGCGGTGATTTGCTGAACATATGTTTGCTGGTAAGGCTTTAGGGGACTTAGCTGGACATTAATTTTGTCTTGTAAACTACGTAGTTCCTCTCGCTCCGGTAAAGTTGCGATTGAAACTAGCCATTCAGAAAGCGAGTTCTGAATATCTTCAAAGAGATACTGAACAAAAGGGGACCGCAGCACAATTACCAAAACAATAATTTCAGCAGCGATGATAAAGAACCTTAACATGACTTCTCAGCTAACTTTGACAGACGTTTACTACAAATAGCGCCAATTATTTAGCACCTTTCTTACTATGTGCTCAACTACACTTTGCCAATTTACATTTTCACAATGCTCACTGTACACGATTCAAACGGTAATTGACTACATTATTATCGACGATAATAGGGTCATATCGGTTTACCTGTAAATACAGCAAACTATACTCATGTATAGTAGGTAAAGCCTAATCGTCGATGTTGGGCATCAAATGGCATCTGGCCGTCATATTAATCCTCATTATTCACGTAACTGTATTTAACTATTTACAAAGTTACATAGACTGAGGAAATCAAAACAAAAAACGACTTACGTTCTGAAGTTTCAGTATTGACTGAAACTTTAAAAAGATACACCATACGCCGCATTATTGATCTACATTAAACATGACGTTTTGAACGCAGTTATACTGCACAGGCAGTTCGTTACGTCACATAAGGTTAAGCTATGAATGAACAAATACCGGTAAAGACCGTTACACCGGTAAAAGTACATAAACCCAAAGGTGGACCTGAGGGTAAACGCCACGACTCTCGTAGCCGTATTTATGTGCGGGCTGTACAAGGCCCTCTAGAGACGTTTAGACGCATGTTTGGCCTTTTCTTTTTGGGCCTCTTTGCCATCATTCCATGGATTCAGTACAACGGGCATCAAGCCGTGCTACTCGATATTGGTGAGCAGCGATTTACTATATTCTCACTAACTTTATGGCCTCAAGATCTCACTTTACTGGCCTATATATTTATTGTTTCCGCCTTTGCGCTGTTCTTCGTCACCACTTTCGCTGGTCGAGTGTGGTGTGGATTTATGTGTCCTCAAACAACGTGGGTATACATTTATACGTGGTTCGAAGAGAAATTCGAAGGCCCGCGCAACAAGCGTATAGCGCTAGATGCACGCAAAATGGATGCAGATAAATTTTTGCGTAAAACAGCTAAGCACACCGCTTGGGTATTGGTAGCGCTGTTAACGGCTTTAACCTTCGTTGGCTACTTTACGCCAATTGATGAACTGTTTATCGATTTTGTAACATTTAACACCAGCTTCTGGGCAGGTTTATCGGTTATTTTCTTTGCCGTATGTACGTACGGAAACGCTGGCTACATGCGCGAAATCATGTGCACGCACATATGCCCGTATGCGCGTTTTCAGTCTGCCATGTTCGACAAAGACACGTTTACTGTATCGTACGATGCAAAGCGTGGAGAGCAACGCGGCCCGCGACCACGCAAACTTAGTCACGAGCAAGTAAAAGAAAAAGGGTTAGGCGACTGTATAGACTGCAACCTTTGTGTTCAGGTATGCCCAACCGGTATCGATATTCGAAATGGCTTACAATACGAATGCATCAACTGCGGCGCCTGTGTTGATGCCTGTAACGGTGTTATGGATAAAATGGGTTATCCTAAAGGCCTGATAAGCTTTACTTCTGAAGAAGAGCTAGCTGGCGGTAAGACTCACATTTTACGTCCAAAGTTAATTGGTTACTTTGTTGTTTTAGTGGTGATGATAGGCTTGCTGTTTGCCAATATTTGGATGCGCAGCCCCACCGAAGTTGACATTATCCGCGACAGAAACTCGCTATACCGCGAAACGAATGAAGGGCTAATTGAGAACGTCTATACAATAAAAGTACTTAACAAAACACAGCAAACCCAAACCTACTCTATTGCTGTAAAAGGTTTGCCTGACTACAAGTACATTGGTGAGCAAACTGTAACAGTTGAAGGCGGTGCGGTGTATAGCACGCCAATTTCAGTTGCAACTGACGCCTATAATCTGGAAGATACGGTTACCGATATTTTTATCAGTGTAACCACCACTATTGATGGGGAAACGGTTACTGTTGATGAGCCAACTAAGTTCCTTTATCGATGACAGATTTTTCATTCTCTGGGCTTAGCCCAGACACCATATTAGATGCCCTGGAAAGTCAGGGCATTTTTCTTCAAAGCGGTTTACTAGCACTAAATAGTTATGAAAACCGCGTCTATCAGTTTTTGGCTGAAGACGGTCAGCGCTATGTAGCAAAATTCTATCGCCCAGGTCGATGGACCGACGCTCAAATTCTTGAAGAACACGCGTTTGCTGCAGAGCTAATCGACAACGAAATTCCATTGGCTGCGCCCATTTCTCTCAATGGCAGCACGCTGCATCACCACACCGTGGCCGAAACTGACTATCGATTTGCGTTATTTCCTTCGGTAGGCGGCAGGCAATTCGAAAATGACAACCTTGATCAACTCGAATGGATGGGGCGTTTCATTGGCCGTATTCACCGCGTGGCCCATGCTAAAGGGTTTGCACATCGTCCCTCGATTGATATTGAAAGTTACCTCGATGAGCCGAAGCAGGTGCTTATGCAAAGCACACTGCTGCCAGAGCATCTAAAGACAGCATTTTTTGCCATACTTAACCCGGTTATTGATGCCACGAAAAAAGCGTATAAGCCAACATCAAGTATTCGGCTTCACGGTGACTGCCACCCAGGCAATATACTGTGGCGCGATGGCCCAACCTTCGTTGATTTAGATGATTGCCGCATGGGCCCTGCTATCCAAGATTTGTGGATGATGCTAAGCGGCGACCGCCAACAACAACTATTGCAGCTCGATACTTTGGTTGAAGCATACGAGGAGTTTCACCCGTTTGACACTGCACAGTTGCCACTTATTGAGCCCCTCCGCGCTATGCGAATGGTGCATTACATGGCATGGCTTTCACGACGCTGGGAAGACCCTGCTTTTCCGCGGGCATTTCCTTGGTTTGCTGAAGACAAATACTGGGAAGGCCAAATACTTGCTCTGAAAGAACAGCTATCGGCCCTTCAAGAGCCTCCACTGAAATTAGGATATTGAGCCAGCCCCTTTACTGCTGAAAAAACGCTTTTTCGGTGACCGTTGCCGATAATCTTATGGCGGTTACGAAAAAGCGTAAGGTATAAGAAACCGTATTCGCTATCACTTTTTAACTTAGATATAATCGACAGTGTGTAGGTGCTCTTGTCTAGCTCCATATTAACTACGGCGACAAGGGTTAAACGGGAAATCAGTGAAAAACTGATGCTGCCCCCGCAACGGTAAACTCAACGCGTTGTCGTTTTCTTTTCATACGCCACTGTCTTTTATGCGTTACGTATTAAACGCCATTAGATGGGAAGGCAAAAGAGCTATTACATTTTTAGTAATGGTGAGTAAGCCCGGATACCGGCCTGTACTTCATGGTGTCGTTTGCTTGCTCACATCCATAATTAAGCAATGCGTGCACTTTCCCTAATCATGTGCTCGGGTGGAGCGCATCAAAGACAACATAAAAACCATGCGTACACATTTTACTAAAGCAGCCCTTAGCGCTGCAGTTATTTCGTGCTTAAGCACACCTGCCTTTGCTCAAACTTCTGACCAAGATATTGAAACTTTAACAGTAACAGGCACGCGTTTGCCTATTTCGTTAACCAAACTTCCTGGTTCAGTATCGGTGCTAACTGAAAGCGACATTAAAGCTTCGGGCGCACTTCAACTTACCGATCTAATTCGCGGCCTACCTGGCGTTAGCTTGTCTCAGTCAGGCAGTCCTGGTGGCTTAACAGAGCTGCGCGTGCGCGGCGGTGAAACCAACCATCTACTTGTTTTAATTGATGGCGTTGTTGCCAACGACGTAGGCCAAGGAAGCCTAGTTGACCTTGCTCACTTAACTAGCGCAAACGTGGTGCGCATAGAACTTCTTCGAGGCCCGCAGAGCGCAAGATGGGGCAGCGGCGCTATCGGTGGTGTATTGAGCATTACTACGAAATCAGGCCAGTTTGCCGATAATGCGTCACACGTAGACTTCTCTGCTGGCGTTGGCACACAAGGTACGTTGCAGGGCAGCATGAACGCGCGCTCGCAAAGCGATAACGTAGGTATTTCTGCATACGCCAGCTACATACGTACCGACGGCGACAACGTATCTCGTGTTGGTAACGAAGATGATGGCTACGACAACATGACCGCTGGCATTAATATTAATTATGCCGCAACGTCGGAGCATACGTTAATAGCTAACCTTCGCACGGTTCAGTACGAGAATGATTACGACGGCACTGATTTTGTGACGACAGGCCTTCCTGCTGACTCAGATAACGTGACGGATGGTTCACAAATTAGTGCGAAATTAAGATGGGAATTTGCTCCGGAAAATACAGGTTATCGCTCAGCGCTAAGTGCGCATTATCGCAAAGACGATAACGATAACACTGAGTCAGGTGCAGACACTGGCGGTACCACTGGTGAGCGCATAGAGCTAAACTGGACAGGTTTCTATACCATGGATAACTGGGATTTTGCTGGCGGTGTTGAATACCTACAGCGCCTTTTTACCCAGCGCGGCCCTATTGCATTTGGCGATCCGAACCAGAAGCAGCACGACAATACTTATAGCGTATTTGCCGAGACAAATGGTCAGCTAACCGAGTCGCTAACCGCAACTCTAAGCGCACGATTCGACAACAACAGTGAGTTCGACAATGCCGTAAGTTATCGCGGTGGCCTCACTTGGCAGCTTAACGATTACTACGCTGTTTTTACCAGCTATGGTAAAGCTGTTAAAACACCCACCTTTACTGAGCGCTTTGGCTACTTCCCTGCAAGCTTCATCGGCAACCCAAACTTAGAACCTGAAACCAGTGAAGAATGGGAAATAGGCGTTAAGGCAAACTGGAAATCACTGTCTGCACAAATCAGCGCATACACTACCGACCTTGAAGATGAAATCAATGGCTTCGTATTTGTGTCAGATTTGGGTGCATATAGTGCCGATAATATCGACGGTGAAAGCTCGCGCGAAGGTATTGATCTAGAACTTAACTGGGACAGTGGCTATGGTGATTTTACCGCAGCGTATAGTTATCTAGATGCGGAACAAACCGACAATGGTATAACAACCACTGAACTGCGTCGTGCCCGTCACCAAGGCTCATTAACCTACAACACTGACTTTGGAACGGAGAAGTTCAGCTTCTACACCAAGCTAGCTTACACAGGGAGTCATTACGACACCTTCTTCCCTCCTTTCCCTGAACCGTCTCAGACTCTGGCGCTGTCAGCCTATACGCTTGCAACCGTTAATTTAGGCTATCAAATAGATAAGCAGTGGCAGGTCTCGTTGAAGGTCGACAATGTATTTGATACTGATTATGAAGACATTGTAGGTTATGCAGGCCAAGAGCGTCGCGCTCTACTTTCAGTTAACTACAGCATGTAAGTGATGTAACGTTAATGAACCTTCTGTTGAGCGTTGCTTAAAGGCAAAACTCAACGTGAAATCGACAAACAATAAAGGGCTATACATGGTTATAGCCCTTTTTCTTTGAGTTTCTGTTAGGGCCTGATGATTCAGACTCTGTTCATCATGCGTATATAAAATACTGCATTTACCTAAACCTTGAATCGCGTTTTTTAGTGAGCTTATCGCGTAGTAAGGCATTGAAGTAGAACAGGTCCTAGTTAAGCGAACAAGCCTGTGATAATCTCGGTATCGATAATAGTTTTTTGAACATAGGATTATATTCCATGAAAAAGTTTGCAGTAATGTTTGTCATGGCAATGCTTTTGCCACTAACAGCATGCGCTCAAGAGCCAGCGTCTAAATGGAAAGAAGGTACCCACTATACTGTGCTTGATAAAGAAGCCACAGATAAGCCTGTTATTACTGAGTACTTCTCATTTTGGTGCCCTCACTGCTTCCAGTTCGAACCAATCGTTGCGCAAATTAAAGAAAAGAAAAGCGACGGCACGAAATTCAATAAGGTGCACGTAAACTTTATGCGTTTTACTGGACCTGAAGTTCAAGATGATGCAACTAAAGCCATGCTTATTGCGCGCGCTATGAAGCAAGAAGACGCGATGAACGGCGCTATTTTTAACTATATCCACAAGCAACGTGCATCTATCACTGGCTTGAAAGACCTTCGCAATATCTTCGTTGTGAACGGTGTAGACGGTGAAGAGTTTGACAAAATGGCTAAAAGCTTCGGCGTAAATAGCATGGTGCGCAAGAATCAACAGCAAATTGACGAGTATCGTGAGCACCTAACTGGTGTGCCAAGCTTTATTATCAACGGTAAATATCAGCCTACATTCACTGCTGACATGACCTTCGACGACATCGCTGACCTAATCGTGTGGCTATCTGAGCAAAAATAATTTGGTTAATAACCAATACACTCGTTAGACCTTGAATAATTAAATGGGCGCTCAGGCGCCCATTTTTACGCCTTGGAGCATCCCAATGTATGCAGTAAGTGACTTTGCTGACTTTATCTGTGAACTTGACCAGCTAAAAGCAGTTAAGCGCCAGATCACCCTACCCTGTGATAACTATCGACAGGAAAACTCCGCAGAGCACAGCTGGCATGTTGCATTAATGGCAAATATGCTAAGCGAATATGCGGCTAAACCCATAGATGTGACCCGCGTTATTCGCATGATCCTTATTCACGATATTGTGGAAATTGATGCTGGCGACATGTTTGCTTTCAATCATCAAACAGATCACGACGCACAAGCCGAGAAAGAAGTAGCTGCCGCTAAGCGCATTTTTGGTTTATTGCCGAGTCCACTTAGTAGTGAAATGCTCGATTTATGGCTTGAGTTTGAAGCAGCGGAAACCGCCGATGCAGAATTTGCAAAATCAATGGACCGCGTACTTCCCGTATTTCAAAATATGAAAGACAACGGAGGAAGCTGGAAGCGTCACGGTATTCCAAGGGAGAAAATTGAGAAGCGTAATGCTCACCTTAAATCTTGCGCACCGGCTTTATGGGACTACGTTATGCATCAGCTTGATGTGGCCGTTGAAAAAGGCTGGCTAAGTCAGTAACGACTCAGCCAGACCTGTAGTATTAATTACAACATAACGTTGTAATAATGTATTGCAATTAGAAGCGTGTACCAATCCACATCCAGAAGCGATTGGTATCCACCTTTATATCTCCCGCATCGTAAGTACCGTACTTAATGCCAAAATTGTACTTACCTGCAAACTTCTTCGTATACTGTACATTAATTTCGCTGCCTAAGTCGTCAGCACCGTTACTGCTGTCGTCAGCGCTGAAATCGTGGTAAGCCAAAAGCCATTTACCACCGGCTAGCCCACCTGATAGAGATAACTTAAGATCTTTTAAGCCCTGTGCTGGCGTGCCCAAGAACTGATCAGTCCAACCGTTGAATTTGTGCAGCGTAGCTAGCGGCGTTGCAAAACCGTACAACCCATCGTCAGAACCTAGTATTTCGTAATCGACCTTAGCAGTCACACCAGAAAACGTGGCTGCGACATACGCATTTAAATACGAGGCGTCAAAGTCGCTGGCCGTTTCGCCCGCGCCAGCTTCGCTTGATTGCGTGGCAAACTCACCACCGTAAGCCCAACTCACGCTCTCACTTTTCGTCTTTCCATCGTAGCTCACGCCATACGTGTCCAACGCGTTATCCGTGTCGTTGTCCACCTCTAAAAGGTAAGCGTAGGCCACAAACTTGCCAATTTTAGATGTATAAGTCGCATGAAGAATATGATCTTTAGAATCTAAATCTGCCGCCTCAGCAAAAATACGGTTGCGTTTGTAAAGATAGCTATAAAATAGCGCTAGATTGTCGGTCGCCGCATATTTTGCGCTTACCGCATCAAAGGTCTGGCGGTCTTGTCGCCAGCCAACGTGGCCAACAAATCGATGGTCATCAAGTGTAATTACTTGGCGCCCTACTCTGGCGGTAAAGTTATCTGCCTTATACTGAATAAAAGCTTGATCAACTTCGGTGGTTTCAGGGTCGGCAATGACCGAGTACTCACCCACGTTAAAGCCAGTAGGCCCCACAGTAAACTCATCTTGCCCCAATACAATACGGCTATCTTCAACCTCGGCAGTAAACGAAAAGCCATTAACACTACCCGAGCTAAAGCCCAAACGGGTGCGCAAAGTCAGTGCACTTGCATCTTCTAATGCATTGTCTTGATCAACAGATTCATAACGTAAATTCAGGTCCGCCCATGCTTTTGAATCACTAAGGGCGGCGTGAATATCGGCAGCCATTACGCTGCCGCCTAGTACTGTCATAACAGATGCCGCCAGCATCTTGATGCCAAAGTTTTGTAACGTGTTCATGTGTATCCCCTATTGGTATTGATGAGGGCCTGCTGGCTTTTGCTGTACATTTTTTGCAGCGGTCTGTGTGCCATCTAGGCAAGGCGGATGTTTGACGGTTTAGTGGTTCTAAATCGAAAACATTCACGGCAGTATAGATGGCACACAGGCGCTGCCCGAAGGGGTCGTTATGGAAGCCTTTTACTCTTTGTCACAGTCCTTTAACTTAGCCCACTAGGCTTGCAGGACTGTTTCGCGATTAAAAGGCTTCCATTTAGACCAAAACTTGTACAACAAAGGCCAACAGGCCCAGAAGTCAAAACTTATCCAGCCAGCATTAGAATGCCGGTTGAAAAGTACTGGTTTTGGTTGGTGGCGGAAAAGGCTTCCGCCCTAGTCAGGTGCCGATAAAGCTAGGCGGCATCTGATTTCTTAGCGTCTTTTTTTTCAGATGACACCCCGCTGGGTTTTGCTTGTTGTTGCGATTGTTTGTTAGTAGTTGGCGCTTGGTTTGCGCGTGACGAAACGGTTTCAACCTTCTTTTGTTTGTCGTAAAGAAAGGTTAAGACTTCATGTCTGTAGTGGTTGTACTGCTTGTTATCTGCAAGTGCTAATCTATCTCGTGGACGCGGCAACGCAATATCTAGAATTTCGCCAATGGTGGCCGCTGGGCCGTTATTCATCATAACAATGCGGTCAGATAGCAATACTGCCTCATCCACATCGTGGGTAATCATAATAACCGTGTTGCCCAAGTCAGCGTGAATTTCCATGAGCGAGTCTTGAAGATGAGCGCGAGTTAGGGCGTCTAGCGCACCGAACGGTTCGTCCATTAGCAGCACTTTTGGTTCCATTGCCAATGCTCGCGCAATGCCTACTCGCTGTTTCATACCACCTGATATTTCACTGGGTAATTTATCAAGGGCGTGGGTCATGTGCACAAGCTCTAGGTTGTGCATGATCCAGTCACGCATCTCGGTTTTACTCTTGTCTCGCATGGTAGATTTCACGGCCAGTTCAACATTTTTGTATACCGTAAGCCAAGGTAATAAAGAGTGGTTTTGAAAGACTACAGCGCGCTCAGGTCCAGGCTGCTTCACTTCTGCGCCATCTAAAATTACGCCGCCCGTGGTAGCTTGATGTAGACCTGCGACGATATTCAACACCGTTGATTTACCGCAGCCCGAATGGCCAATTAACGACACAAATTCACCTTTACTGATTTTAAGATTCACATCTTGAAGCGCAGTAAATGGCCCCTTCGGTGTGGGGAAGTCGATACCCACCTGCTCTAACTCTAAGTGTTTAGTGTGCATAAAATTCTCCTCAAAATTAGCGTAGTACGCTCGACTTGTCCCAGCTTACAGCGCGCTGAATCGATAACATTAAGCGGTCTAGCACAAAGCCAATAGCGCCAATGGTGAGCACTGCTACCATGATTCTCGCTAGCGACTCCGAACTTCCGTTTTGGAATTCATCCCACACAAACTTTCCTAGGCCCGGGTTTTGGGCAAGCATTTCTGCCGCAATCAGTACCATCCAGCCAATACCAAGCGACAATCTAAGTCCTGTAAAAATCATGGGAATAGAAGATGGAAGTACTATTTTGGTGAGATGAGCAAAGGGCGTAAGACGCAATACTTTACTTACGTTGATTAGGTCTTTATCAATATTGGAAACGCCTACAGCGGTGTTAATAAGAGTTGGCCATAAACAACAAAGCGAAACCGTAAAGGCAGAGGTGACAAATGATTTAGAAAACGCCGGGTCATCGCTGACATAAAGGGCACTTACTACCATAGTCACCAGCGGCAGCCATGCCAATGGAGACACTGGCTTAAATAACTGGATAAGTGGATTTATTGCGGTGTAAGCAGATTTACTTAGACCACATAGTATACCCACGGGAACCGCCACGACTGATGCAATTAAGAATCCAACCATGACGGTGTAAAGGCTTGTCCATATCTGATCAAAAAACGTTGGCGCACCGGTGAATTCTCTAATTTTTGGCTGATAAGTAGGGTCCTGCGCTACACGCGCTGCATTTCTTGCTTCTTGACGTTGATAGAAAGCGTCCGCTTTTTCACGCTGTGTAATATGCTCGTCAATTAACGCACTGGCTTGCTCGAAAACTTGTGCAGGTCCTGGGAACTGCCCCAGCGACGTGTCGATACTTTTTGCTACACCATTCCAAATGGCCAAAAACATCAGCAAGCCGATAACAGGCAGCAGCAACGCAGGCGTGGATTGATATAAACGGCTCAACAAAGAGTTGGCGTTTGACGGCGACGATGGAAGGCGAAGAATGGTTGTCATCTTGCTCATTGCTTGCTCCTGACTCTTGATGTGCGCTTTTGCGCTGTTTATGCCCCGCCCTAGTTAGAACTGAAGGTAGGGCCATTAAATCAGACACTTACAGTACAGTGTCGCCCTTCAGACCAATCTTAAATTGCTCTAAGTAAGCGTTAGGCGTGCTTCCGTCAAACGTCACGCCATCAATGAATTCGCTCTGAGGCGGCTTGTAGCCCGTTTCCGTCCCAAACTCTGGAAAATCAGACGCCTTAGCTTTACCTTCGGCAATCAGTGCTTTAGCAGCCTGAGCATAAACCTCTGGTTTATAAACTTTTTTGGCTGTCTCTTTATACCAATCGTCAGACTTAGCCTCTGAAATTTGACCCCAGCGGCGCATTTGTGTGAGGTACCAAATAGCATCACTGTAGTATGGGTAAGTGGCGTTGTAGCGGAAGAACACGTTAAAATCAGGCACGTCGCGCTTGTCACCTTTCTCGTATTCGAAAGTGCCTGTCATGCTGTTAGCCAGTACGTCTTCATCTGCCCCTACGTAGTTACTTTTAGCAAGAATCTTTACCGCTTCAGGACGGTTCGCATTGTCGTTTTCATCCAGCCACATTGCCGCTCGAATTAGGGCTTTAACCACGCGAATGTGCGTATTTGGGTATTTGTCAGCCCAGCCCTGGCTTACGCCGAACACTTTTTCAGGGTTATTTTTCCAAATTTCGTAATCGGTGATCACAGGCACACCAATACCTTTGAATACTGCCTGTTGATTCCATGGCTCGCCTACGCAGTACCCATAGATGGTGCCGGCTTCCATCGTCGCTGGCATTTGCGGTGGGGGAGTGACTGACAACAGAGCCTGAGCGTCTATTTGGCCCGCGGTATCGCCTTTATGCGGCGCATAATATCCAGGGTGAATTCCACCTGCCGCAAGCCAATAGCGTAACTCGTAGTTGTGTGTAGAAACTGGAAATACCATTCCCATGTTGAACGGCTTTCCAGCATTGCGGTATTCATCAACCACTGGCTTTAAATAATCAGCTTTAATAGGATGAACTGGCTTGCCATTTTCGTGTGGAATATGGGCCTTCATTTTGTCCCAAATTTCATTAGAAACGGTAATTCCATTACCATTGAGGTCCATACTAAACGCTGTTACCACATGCGATTCCGTGCCGAAGCCAATGGTCGCACCAAGGGGTTGGCCAGCCAGCATATGAGCGCCATCTAGTTGGCCGTCGATTACGCGATCAAGCAGCACTTTCCAGTTAGCTTGCGCTTCCAATGTAACGTAGAGGCCCTCATCTTCAAAAAAGCCTTTTTCGTACGCCACAGCAAGCGGTGCCATATCAGTTAGCTTGATAAAACCAAACTTAAGTTCTTCCTTTTCAGGCCAGCCTACCGCTGGCTCTTGTGCTGCCACACTCGCAGAAAAACTTGCTACAGAGACGGCAAGTGCTGCACATACTCCAGCACTCGCCGTTCGAAAGCGTTTTAGCAGTGATGTTGTCTTTAACCCAGTCATACGTGTTCCTCGTAGCCAAAAAAAAACCCACCAGCGTACGACGTTTAACCGTCGAGCATGGTGGGCTTCGTTGCCGTGTTTGTAATATCGGAGTTCTTACAAACGCATCAAGTTGTTAATGGTAAGTCAGGAATTCCCGCTCACACACCTCATCTTTAAGGGAGGTTTATTAAAAGCTTTAGCTTATAAAACCATCTTTATTTTTTATTATTATGCACTTGCCATAAATGCCGGAGATGATGATGCTTCCTTACCGTTCTCCGCTGAATCCTATTTGTTTACCCTATGGTAAGTGTTGTGCATTCCACTCTGCCATCGCATTTGTGTTTGCACCCGTTGCATTGTACAGCAACGTTGCTGTTGCACGGATTATTTAGCACCCATCGTGCCAGAAATGTAAGCCATTAAAATTTATGAATATTTACACTATTGAGGTAAGAGAAAAGTGAGAATGAATTCGTTTTGGTGCACCAAAACAGGGGGGGTGTTCAACCTTGGTGCGCGAAAGCAGATACCAAGGTTGAACAAATATGGCCAATGACTGAGGCTGTCTGATTGTGTCGCTAATTTTCTAGAGGCGTTTAGTAAATTGCCCGATAGCGTTTACCACTTCATTGGCACCGCTTTGGATTTCGCTCATTGCTTTGCCTGACTGCGTTGAATACTCTAAGGCTTCGCGCGCTTTTTCCTGACCCGCTTCAATTAACTGAACTGCATTTTCTGTTAACTTTCTGTTTTCTACGACGACGTTTACGATTTCTTCAGTTGCGCTACTGGTTCGCGACGCTAGCTGCCTGACTTCATCGGCAACCACCGCGAAACCACGCCCTTGATCGCCTGCACGTGCAGCTTCAATAGCAGCGTTAAGCGCCAATAAATTAGTTTGATCGGCAATTCCGCTAATACTTTTAACCAAATCCGCAACTTTTTGGGATTGCTCATCTAGGTCCTTAATACCTTCACTCGCATTGCCCATCTGTTTCGTTAATTCGTTCATCGCCTTAACCGTAGAATCGAGCACTTGGTTACCCTTACATGCTTGCTCTCCAGTTTCTTGCGAAATGTTGAATGCAACGTTGGCGGCTTCAGAAATGGCGAATTCCCGCTTCATTTGCTCTGTAATTACCGTTGCGAATTTCACTACTTTATAAAGCTGACCATCTTCGTTTCTGATGGGGTTATATGACGCTTCTAGCCACACGTCATTCCCTCGGCTATCAATGCGTTTGTAGCGTCCAGATTCTAACTGTCCTTGCGCTAGCCCACGCCAAAAATGTTTATATTCTTCCGAGTTCGCCTCTTGCTCTGTGCAAAAGATCCTGTGATGCTTCCCAACTAGTTGCTCCAGCTTGTACCCCAAACCTTTCAAAAAGTTTTCGTTGGCTTTTATGATGGTGCCATCAAGGTTAAATTCAATAACAGCAGAAGAGCGATGAAGCGCGGCAATCATATCTCTAAGCTCATTACTGTAAGAAATATTGCGCGTTTGCTCTGCCATATAGAAAGAAATACACTTCACATTTCCATAGGCGTCGTCTATGGGCTGTATAATTCCTCTTACCCAAATCTCATGACCTTTTGCATTGTTGAATCTAACTGCGCCATGCCAATGACGATGATTTTTAATAGCGCCTAGCATATCTTGAACGTCCGATTTTTTGGGCGATTTCGGATCCATTAGGCTTTCAAGAGACTTCCCTTCTAGCTCTGAAATCTTAAATCCTGTTGCTTGAGTATATAGATCATTAATTGCACTTATACGTCCGTCTGCATTCAACTCAATGTACAACATTTCTTCACGAAGCTCTTCCTTAACCGTTTCATGTGCCGCCATTTCCTTTTCCAAACGTTGGTTTTCGGCTATCAACTCTTTATTTTTGAAAAACATCCTGCGCTCCTAATGAACTTCGTTTCACGCATTATTTATCAGCCGACTCAGCTCATAACGAAGCCACCCTGACAAAATAGGCACTGGCGTATCACACTGAAATACGGTTAGTTGTCTGAAACGATAAGCTAGTATTTATTGGTTTTGATTAAAGATAGCAGAGCAAGTGAAGTTTATTGATGTTTCACACAAATAAAACTAAATTTTTTGTTCAATAAAGATTAAAGATAGCCCAGTTTGGGCATTGACATAAACCCGCCTCTTTTTGCTATACCAAAATACTCATGGCAGCGATGAAAACACGCAGCGATTCCTTCCGCCCGTTTTGGCGTCGTACAACGCTTTATCAGCGGTATTCAGGATCGAAGTTAATGTCCAGTTGTGGTGATTAACGAAGTTGACCGTTGCAACGCCCAAACTTGCGGTAATTACGGGTGAAACTGTGCTCTTGCTGTGCTCTATCCCTAATGATTCTATCGCATCTCGAATCTCTTCAGCTTTCACCTTCGCGCCTTTCTCATCGATATTAGGCAAAATCGCTACGAACTCCTCACCACCGTATCGAGCACAAAAATCAGTATTACGGGTAATAACTTCATTAAGCCCAATAGCGACGGCTTTCAGGCATTCATCCCCTTTAGGGTGACCATAATTGTCATTGTAAAGTTTGAAACTATCGACATCCAAGATAATCACCGTCAACGGCCATTCATACCGTTTTGACATTGCTATTACCTTTTCCATTTCCATTTCAAACGCCCGTCGGTTTGGGATGTTAGTGAGCGGATCGCTAAGTGACAAACGAATCAATTCGGTTTCTTGGCTCTTCACTCTCTCAAAATACAGTGCAAAGGTTTTAGCCAGGCGAGATATCTCGTCACTGCCTTCGAAGCTTGCTACCTCGTCACTATTTTTTTCAACCAAATTGGTTAAAGCAATTAAACGCAGAATAATACGTTTGTAGATGTAGAAGATGATGGCGCAACAAATAATCATCACAATTAATGAGAGTGCCAATGACAGGGTTATTTGTTTGGACACGGCCTGGTTGGCAGACAATGCGTAAGAAGAGGTGTCTTTTGTGATTGAAGATGCCCTAAACTCAATATTTGACGCGACTTCTTCAGCCAAGTGCTCAACAAAACTGCCTCGCCCTCTTGAACGTCCACGAATACGCATGACATTAGCTTGTTTATCAATCATGCCCCATTTACCTAATACCCCCTCCTCTAGCGCTCTTACCAGTTCGCTGCTGCGCTTGTCTAGCGATGTCGCCTCACGCAAGGAAGCGATGCTTTCTTCAATACTGTCCTCTAACTTGCGTAACTCATGCAGTTGGAACTGCTGATTTATTTGGGCAATTTGTAATATCAGAGGAACCAGCGTTTGAGAAGATTGAATACCCACATACTGCGATTTATTGTCTTCGAAAATATTGTTCAAGTAAGTAAAGAGTACTTCCCTTTCCACCCGCACTTCTTTTTCAACATCAATTCGCTGACGCACTAATGCGTTTAGTTCTTCTATTTCTAATGTAAGTACATTCAGTTGCGTCGCTAAGTACTTGTCTCCCTGCTCAAGTTTCAAATTGGAGGAATCCAGGCGCTCTATCGTTTCATCTAACTGAGTTTTGACAATACGCCGAGACGATTGGCTCTCAGACGATGTTAATCGCGCAGTAAGTGAAATTAAGTGCTGAACTTCACGAGTAATTTCAGTAGCTTGGCTAAGAGTGGGGATAGAAGACGAGGTGATATCGTCAAGCACTGTTCGCACGTCATTTAAACGCAGCAGCGTCAAAACCAGTATTAAAAGAAAAAATCCCATCACACTGCATTGTGCAATGATAAACAGATACAAAATCTTTTTCTTATGCTGCATCTGATCACTCGCCTTTTGCCATATTTATTATGCGGTTATCAGTTTTAGGCTTTAAATCGTATTGATTGACGATGGCCTGCATAACAAGGTCTGATATTTGAGGGGGACGTGTGCTCGAGGCCGGACGCTTTTCGGTATTCTTTAACGCATAGAAACCGTCTCCGCCATTAGCCAGAAAGTTACTTGTAGCCAATGAATAGGTTTTCGACTTATCTATTCGCTTTCCATTAATCGTGACATTTTTTACTCGTTGAAGCACTTTCGCTGAAGGGTCGAAACTATAAGACATACCCGATACATGAGGAAAACCACCTTTTAAATTTTGATATTGCGAAAGCCCCTCTTCCAGAGCTTGAATTAACTGAGCGCCAGTTATATCCAAAGCCACAACATGCGCGCGAAACGGCATTTCGGTGACAATATCTTGCCGAGTAATTGGTGTACCTGCCGTATATTGTTTGTTGCCTCGGATACTGCCTCCGTTTATCAAGGCAATTTCAGTATTGGCATAGCGTTTAATGGTATCCGCGACAAAGTTTACAAAAGGATTCTCTTCACTTCTCACTTCTTTGCGCGCAGTCGAAACGGCAATCTTCCATTCGCCAATTTGGATATTTAACAACCGCTTTAGGCGCGCTTCATACTCAATGAGTTGCTCGTTTAACTCAGCATCAGCCTCTATATCTTCTAACGGCTGTTCTATATACGACGTTGCTTGCCACCCAGTATTTTTCACAAAACTAGCAACGACAGCGGTTCCCTGCTGTGTAAGTACCATACTATTAGGATGACGCGTAGTTTCGAGCATATTTTTCTCGTCCAAGCGACTGTCTGTTATAAAAGCGACATCAATAATGCGTTTGTTCAGCATGGTATTAATAAAAGGGAACGGGTAGGAATAGTGAAGCAAAATAATATCTGCGCCTTGCTGTCGCAATCTTTTAGACTCCTCCATGATGGCTTTTTGAGGAGGCGTTATAGCAATATCAGATAATTGGTACTCCTCTATCACTCTCTCATGTAAAACTGATATAACACCAAGTGTTAATTCTTCTTTTTCTACAATCACAGAAGTGTGCAGGCCATCTGGGGAACGCCCCACCCGGTTGTCTATTACGTTGCTGGCTACCAATGGAAAGGCTGCTTCATAAGAACGAAGAGATAATTCATCCTCATAGAAACTAAATTCTCTCTTTGTGACCCCCATCACATCTGGCTCAAGGGAATTGAGAATATCAATAATGTGGGAGCCACGGTCAAACGAGGATAGCGCGCTCGGCCCAATCGAGCCGCCGCCGAAAATGAAGAAGACGGTTTCACTAATTTGCCGCTGTTGTTTTACGAGGGTTTGAAGATTAGCGTAACGCCCTGTGCGTGCGTCGCTAATATTAGGCATATCTGCGGTTAGTACGAAAGTTACGCTAGAGGTTGTGACCTGTTCTCGATTTTCAGATACAGCATAACCTGCTCGAAATAAGAGCGACAGGCTAGCTAAAAATACGAGCCATTGCGTGATTCGCATAACACCACTTAAGGAAAACTTGTTAATACTATTAACAAGTATAGCAACGATTAAGTCAATGCGACGATTGGCTATTTTTCCTTAAAAAGAAGGGCTTTATAACAAGCAATATAGATAATTGCCCGCTCAGAAAACGCAGGTGACCTTAAAATGGCGTTGCGCTTTTATCGCGCTGTGCCCAAAGCTGCCTTGCCTGGGACAGGGCATCTGCAACATCACACTTTTGTAGCAGTATCAAATAGCTGGCAAGTGTACTCAAAACGGCTTGTTCACCGTAAAGGCTATTCGCGTTACCCGCCCACACATCAAGCATGTCGTTAACGTTCATGTCTTTATCTTTAAGCGCCCATTTGTCAGCAACCACCGGCATTATTACTTCTTCGGTCTCACCATTTCGGGTAATAAATAGCTCAGTTTCCCGTTCACCATTAACTTCAGGATCTCCGCCATCACCACGAAAGCAAAGCGCATCTATAGATGGATAATTTTCATTAACGCGGCAGTGTTTGTGGTCAAGATGCATATGGTAAACGCCCTGTACGCAAAATTGTGCAGCGGTGGGATTCAACAACCTTGCGAGGGTGTTAGCGCATGAACGCAGGCCAAATACCTCACGAAGCTTAATAATTGTGTCGAGCGCAGGCAGCAAATAAGACAAATCAAGGTAAGTCACCCCTTTATCCGTTAACTGCTGTTTGGCATCTTCAATACTGCTAACTTCAGACAGGCCCAATTGGGGTAACGCTATACTTGCATAAAGGCGCCCTGAACCCGGCTCATGCGCACCGTGGAGCATAACCGAGTAACCATTGTTGGCTAGAACCGCTACGGCCAATAAGTACCATGGTAACTGGCGACGCTTTCCCGCGTAGCAGCCAATATCTAACGTGGGGGTGAGGGTTTTGACTTCTGGCTCTATTAGCTCTCTGCATGCATCGACAAAGCCAATAACTTCTTCTGGTGTTTCTTCACGCGTACGCAGCAACATAAGAAATGCGCCGCGTTGATCGCCTGTCACTTCATTGGCCAATACCATTTTCATGGCATGATAAGCCTCATCACGGGTAAGGCTACGCCCCCCTTTTTGACCTTTGCCAATAATTTTTATGTATTCACTAAATGGTTGCTGCATGCTTGGATGAATGTAATAGAAGAGTATTTACCTGTTGACGAGACTCTACCACCTTTCCAAATATAAGTAACGTAGGCCCCGTTAAATTTGCTGCTTCTACCTTGCTATGAATATCGGCAAGCACGCCAGTAATCATGCGCTGTTCAGGCGAAGTGGCATTTTCAATTACCGCTACTGGCCATGTCGTTGGCACGTTGTGATGAATCAAGCCTTTGCATAGACCTTCAAGCCGGCTTAGTCCCATATAAACCACCATGGTTTGGTTCAACACATTTTGCGCCAAAGGTGCCATCTCTGGCCATTGTTCCGCGTCTTTAAAATGTGCGGTCATAAAACTCACCGATTGAGCGCAGCGCCTGTCGGTTAAAGGGATACCCGTATAGGCTGACACACCCGATGCTGCCGTAATACCAGGAACAATAGCAAAAGGAATGTTGGCCTTTGTGAGTGCATCGGTTTCTTCGCAGGTTCTTGCAAATAGGGCTGGGTCACCGCCTTTTAACCGCACGACAGTGTGACCGTTGCATGCCAATTCAACCACTCGCTTGCATATAGCGTCTTGGGTAAAGCTATGCTTTTTGCAGCGCTTCCCTACATATTCTTTCACCACTTTAGAGGGAATTAGCGCGAGAATATCTTCGCTGACTAAGGCATCGAACAGCACGACATCGGCTTGTTGCAGAAGACGAAACGCTTTTAACGTAAGTAACTCGGCATCGCCGGGGCCAGCACCGACGATGAACACCTGCCCTTGTTTATGACCTTCAGTTTGCCTGTTTGCTAACTTCAACCACTTGCCAAAGTATGAATGCTTAGCTGGAGCTTTTGGATTATCGGAGCGCTGGCGCGTCGTCACGGTCGTGACCGTGGTAGAAATAGCATCGCGATAAAAGAGGTTTAACAAAGGTTTCTGCGGTTTAAATAAGGTGCGCAAAAACGGTAACGACCAACTAGATGCAATTGACATGATTTAACGCTCCTAAACAGATTGAATTTCAATGACTAAATGCTTGTCTATCAGCTGAGACAAGGCGGGCTTACACGAGCCACAATTCGTACCACACTTTAATGCTTCACCAAGCTCTGCCACCGAACTACAGCCTTCTTCGATGGCATGTGTAATGGTTTTTTCGCGCACTTCAAAGCAGCTACAAACTACATCACCATTTAAAAATGCGTCGTCTACTTGGCCACGTATTAAATTGCGCTGTATGTCTGTAGAAATAGATGTGTTGAGAAGACTGGCAAGCCATTCGTTAGGTACTGACCATGTGCTTTTTGAATGTGGCGCTGCCTGCGCTGTTGTATGTGCAGTTGCTGGTGCCCTTTCACCCTTTTCTGGCTCATCGCCCAAAAACGCCGCGAAACAAAGAGTATCATCGACAAGCGCAAGGCATACTGAGTATGTATGATGATGAAACTGCAATAGCACCGCGTTTTGCGGCAGCAGAGGTATCAACCCTTGGGTAAAATCCCGACGACCTTTGTTCGAAGCAACATTCAATACTGATAATGCTGCATCCGAGTTATTTAAAGGTGAAGACGCCTCTGTGCTTTCAAGCGGTGTCGTATTCCAGTAATCACACGCATGCTTTAGTGCGTCTTCACTAAACGGATTAAGTTTTGAATTATGTGCTGATTGGTTTACTGATGAAACAAAGAGCTTGCCGTAGGTAGCGAAATGAGCAGGCGCGATAGCTACCGCCGCGTGTTTTAACTCTGGCTGCCCTGAAATAGGGTCTACCGCGCTGGCGTAAAGTGCGCCTAGTTTACTGTGCGAACCCCATTGCGCCGACCAGTGAATAGGAATGAATACTTCCCCTTTGCGCATATCCGTATCCGCTTTAACCGGATAAATAACAGGGGCGTCTTTACACACTGCACTTGAAAGAGAAACGAGGCTTCCATCTTCAACGCCCAATTCAGCAGCGTCTTTAGGGTTGATATGCACGCAAGCACTTGGCATATGAGCCAGTAACTTTGCCGCTTTACCCGTGCGCGTCATGGTATGCCACTGATCTCGCGCTCGGCCGCTGTTCACAACAAAAGGATAAGCGTCTGATGTTACCTGCAGTGGCGCTCTGTAAGTTACGGGAATAAGTTTCGCTTTGCCACTAGGGGTTGAAAACCGTTTATCTTCAAAAGGACGTTTACTGGTAAGGCGAGGGTTAGGGTTAGATTTAGAATTAGAACTGGCCGTATTCTCAGCTTTTATAACTGTGTGAAAAGGCCACTGCAAAGGCGATAGCCCATTGTACTGAGCTTCACTTAACGCTTGTAAAGGTGACAGGTCTAATTGTCGCTTACCGTTATTTTGATAGCCGGTTAGCCCAGCGTATTCGCAGAATATTTGTGACGAATGGGTAAAATTAAATGCCTCGCCAAAGCCCATTTTACCCGCCACTTCGCATAGTATTTGCCAATCGTGTTTTGCACTACCTGGTGGGGGCAATATACCGCGCTGACGTGAAATACGGCGCTCTGAGTTTGTTACCGTGCCGTCTTTTTCCGACCACCCCGTGGCAGGAAGGGCAATGTGCGCGTAGTTAAGCGTATCGTTAGACTCAACAATATCAGACACCACCACCATGTCACACTTTGAAAGTGCGCGCTCAACTTGACCGCGATTTGGCATACTGACAACAGGGTTAGTCCCCATTATCCAAACGAACTTTACCTTTCCACTCTCAATTGCATTAAACAAATCAACTGCTTTAAGCCCCTGCCCTTTAGGCATGACGGGTGCATTCCAATAGGTTTTAACAGCGCTGATATGATCAGGGTTTTCAAGGTCCATATGAGCAGCTAGCATATTGGCTAACCCACCGACTTCACGCCCTCCCATGGCATTTGGCTGGCCAGTAATTGAAAACGGACCACAACCGTCTTTAGCAATTAAATCCATTGCTAAATGACAGTTGATAATGGCTTGGGCTTTATCCACACCAGCAGAAGACTGGTTCACGCCCATAGAATAAAAAGTAACTACGCTAGAGGCTTCACAAAAGGCATCAAAGAAGGCCTTAATGCTGTTAATGTCCAGGTCGCATACTTCAGCAACGTCATCTAACGTTAAGGCATTTGCACTTTTGAGCGTTTCTTCAAGTCCCTCGGCATAGGTCTCAACGGCGGATTTGTCTATTCGACCTTGTGCGTTTGCATAGCTGAGTAAACCGTTAAATAGCGCTACGTCGCTACCCGGCTTTATAGGAAGGTGTAAATCGGCAATGGTACAGGTTTCGGTTTTGCGTGGGTCAACAACAATGACCTTCATATTCGGATTTTTCAGCTTTGCTCGCTGAATGCGTTGAAAAAGCACTGGGTGCGCCCACGCCGCATTACTTCCGGTGATCACCAGTAAATCTGTACATTCCAAATCGGTGTAATCGCAAGGCACTACATCTTCACCGAAGGCTCGCTTGTACGCGGCAACGGCTGATGACATACATAGGCGTGAATTCGTATCGATATTGGCACTGCCGATGAAACCTTTCATAAGCTTATTGGCAATGTAATAGTCTTCGGTGAGAAGCTGACCTGATACATAAAAAGCAACGGCATCCGCGCCATACTGCGCAATGGTAGAGGTGATCTTATCCGCAATCACATCGGTGGCCGTGTCCCAATCCACCGATTGACCTGCCATGGTTGGGTGAAGCAAACGACCGTTTATGTCGTTTGTTTCAAGCAGGTTTGTTCCTTTGACACACAATCTTCCATAATTGGCGGGATGCTCTGGCGTGCCTTTAACAGTGTCCAGGGTTATGGCACGCGTGCTTACGTTGCAACTGATATCTACACCACACCCTACGCCGCAGTAAGGGCATGTTGTTTGTCTTAATTGTTCAGACATCATGTCGGGTTGTCGTGTAGGCATATTCATTTCATTACCTTTTTCGGTTTCACAGCTTTTGAATGCATTTTGCTAAAAGGCTTTTTTCATGTGGGCGTTCAAATAAAGGCAGTTTGCTTAAACACCGACAAAAACCTTTTCGCCCTCTACCTTCACAGCGTAAGCCGTGACGGAAACATCGTCGTGTTCTTTACACAGCCCGGTTTCTAAAAAGTAATGCTCTTTGTATAGAGGCGAAGCAACAACAGGCGCACCGCCTATCGACCCTAGAAGCCCGCGATAGAGTACGTTTGCTTTACCAATAGGGTCGTAGTTACTAATGGCGAAAACCTGGGTTTCGCCGTTTATCTTCAAACTGAAAATTGCCACTTGCTGTGAGTCGACAAGGGCGCAAACCCCACTGTTTGTCACTAAGTCGTTCGTCTCACAAACATAGTGCCATTGCACTTGCTGTGGTTCTGACGCCATTACATTTTGCGCTGCTGACATAATTTGATTCTCCTAACAGGGTTGATAAGCCAGTGGCTATACCATAGAGACAGGAATGAACTGATCTTTACCTGCTACTTTTTCAGCTTCAGTAGCTGGGCGAACCTGGCCTCGCTCTGAAACAAACTGAATATTGGTGTCGCTAGCATTGCTGTTTACGAATTGACGGAAACGCTTGCGCGACTCAGGGTTTTCAATGGTGGTTTTCCATTCGCACTGATAAGCATCAACCACAGCATCCATCTGTGCTTCAAGCTCACCATTAATGCCAAGAGCATCGTTTATCACAACGTCTTGCAAGTAAGCTAACCCACCTTCTAAGTTGTCCATCCACACCGATGTGCGCTGTAGGCGATCAGCCGTTTTCACATAAAACATCAGCACGCGGTCGATGTACTTTATAAGGGTTTCGGTATCTAGATCGGTGGCAAACAGGTCTGCATGTCGAGGCTTCATACCGCCATTTCCGCAAACATACAGGTTCCAGCCTTGCTCGGTAGCAATAACACCAATGTCTTTGCTTTGGGCTTCTGCGCACTCACGGGTACACCCCGAAACGGCAAATTTAATTTTGTGCGGTGCACGTAAGCCTTTGTAACGATTCTCTAAGTCAATGGCAGTGCCAACAGAATCCTGTACACCGTAGCGGCACCATGTGCTGCCCACACACGATTTCACGGTACGCAGTGCCTTCGCGTAAGCATGGCCGGTTTCAAAACCACCAGCGACCAGTTTTTCCCAGATATCCGGTAAGTGCTCTACGCGCGCTCCAAATAAATCAATGCGCTGACCACCCGTGATCTTGGTGTACAGGTTGTATTCTTTTGCCACTTCGCCGAGCAGAATCAACTTCTCAGGCGTTATTTCGCCACCAGGTACACGCGGTACAACCGAGTACGTGCCATCTTTTTGCATGTTGCCAAGGTAGATATCGTTGGTGTCTTGCAGAGGAAGATGTGAAGCCTTAAGAATGTAGTCGTTATACACCGAAGCTAAAATTGAGCCGACAGCGGGCTTACAAATTTCACACCCTAGACCTTCACCATGCTGCTCTAGTAGCTCGTCAAAGGTGCGAATGCCGTTTACCTTAACAATGTGAAATAGCTCTTGTCGGGTATGGTTGAAGTGCTCACAAATGGCTTTTGATACTTCCACACCGCGCTTTTCAAGTTCGCTATCCACAACATTTTTAAGTAAGGCAGCACAGCCTCCACAACCTGTACTGGCCTTAGTTTCACCTTTTACATCACCAACGCTACAACAGCCGCCTTCAATGGCTGAAACTATGTCGCCCTTAGTCACATTTAAGCATGAACAAATAGACGCGGTGTCTGGTAGTGCATCGGCACCTAACGCCGGTGCGGCATCGGATGAGGGCAGAATTAGGCTTTCTGGGTGTTCAGGTAATTCAATATTATTAAGTGCATACTGTAAGAGCGTGTCGTAGTCGCTGGTATCGCCAACGAGCACAGCACCAAGCACGTACTTTTGCTCGCTATCTACCACCAGCTTTTTATACACGCCCTCGGGCTGATTTAAGTACGTGTAGCTAAGCGCTCCGTCTGTGCGTTCATGGGCATCGCCAATTGAGCCCACTTCTACGCCCATTAGCTTGAGTTTAGTGCTCATATCTGCGCCAGCGAACTCGGCATCGCCACCTGTAATATGACTTACGGCCGTGCGTGCCATGGTGTAGCCAGGTGCAACAAGACCAAAGATTTTGTTATCCCACAGCGCACATTCACCCACAGCGTAAATGTTTGGGTCAGACGTCACGCAATGGTTATCAATGACAATACCGCCGCGCTCACCCAGTGTTAGCGCTGACTTTCTGCCAAGCTGATCGGAAGGTCGAATACCGGCAGAGAATAAAATCATGTCAGTTTCTAGTGCAGTGCCGTCAGCAAACACCATTTTATAGCGGCAGGTATCACCAGCCTCGATAGTTTGGGTGGCCTTTTGGGTGTGAACCATTACGCCCAATGCTTCGATTTTATCTTTAAGCACGTTACCACCAGCTTGGTCTAGCTGTACCGCCATAAGCTGCGGGGCAAACTCTACCACGTGGGTGTCTAGACCGGCTTGTTTTAGTGCGTTAGCGGCTTCTAAACCTAGAAGACCGCCGCCAACGACAACCCCTACTTTGCTCACCGCTGCTGACGCTTCAATAGCAAGTAGATCGTCTATAGTACGGTACACCAAGCAATGCTCTTGATCGTTGCCAGGAATGGGTGGCACAAATGGGTAAGAGCCCGTAGCTAACACAAGCTTATCGTAGCTAAACACCTGCCCTTCCGACGTCGTCACTTTATTATTGTCACGGTCTATATCGGTAACCAAGGCATTGGTAACTACGTTTACGCCCCACTCGGCGTACTGAGCGGGAGTAGTAAGCGCTAAGTCATCAGCACTCGCGCCGCTAAAAAAAGACGACAGATAAACGCGGTCGTACGCAAGGCGTGACTCGCCGCATAAAACGGTTATTTCTACATTGGCATCGCTTTGGTGAAGCTGCTCAACAAAATGATGCCCCACCATGCCGTTGCCTACGACGACAATTTGCGGTTTTGAGTCCAATGAAGTCATGGTATTCCCCTTTTTTCGGGACAAAAAAAAGCCCGCTTCAACTTTCGTTGATGCGGGCTTCGTTGCCTATTTTGCCAACGGTTTAGGTCGGCTAACACATTTTACGGAGTGTTATAAATCACACAATTTTCAGCGATTGACACAAATCACCAAAACACACTTTACGTTTATAGCTATCCAAGTTCAGTGCCAAAACCGTAAATAATTGTTTTTATTTGATTTACTACAAAATAAGCATTATTCAGACTTCACAACTGCACCAAACAAGCGCAAAACTGTGTTTACTTGGTGCATTAAGGCTATCAAATAACTTAGGCCAGCTTATCCGTCGCTACGCGGTAGCGAGGGTCTTCAACCACGTTAATTTCAACAAACTTATCGGCCTTGCGAAGCAGTGAGCGACATTCATCACTGATATGGCGAATGTGTAGCTTTTTACCCTGCTCTTCGTATTTGTCAGCAAGGGTATCTAGCGCATCGATACCTGATGAATCCCAAATGCGAGAGTCTTTAAAGTCAATAACTACATCATTAGGGTCGTTGGCGATATCAAACAGGTCTTTGAAATGCGATACCGAGCCAAAGAACAGCGGGCCGTCTAGCTCATAGACTTTCCAACCGTCGTTATCGATATGGGATCTCGCTTCAATATGACGAGCGTGTTTCCATGCAAACACCAGTGCTGAAACGATAACACCCACCACAACCGCAATAGCCAGATCAGCGATAACGGTAACGCCTGTTACTAGGAAAAGTACGAACGCATCTTCTTTGTTTACGCCGCGAATAATTCTGAATGACGCCCACTCAAATGTAGCGATAACCACCACGAACATAACGCCAACAAGGGCAGCGAGAGGAATCATTTCAATTAGCGGAGCAGCAAATAGAATAAAGCCTAATAATACAACCGCCGCGGTGATACCAGACAAGCGGCCACGGCCACCAGAGTTAATATTAATCATACTTTGACCAATCATGGCGCAACCGCCCATACCGCCAAAGAAACCGTTTACGGTATTTGCAACGCCTTGGCCAACGCACTCTTTGTTGCCGCGCCCGCGGGTATCTGTCATTTCGTCAATTAATGAAAGAGTAAGAAGCGACTCAATTAGACCAACCAAGCAAAGAATGACTGAGGTAGGCAAAATGATCATGAAGGTTTCCCAGGTGAACGGCACCATAGGAATAGCAAAGCTAGGAAGTTCACCCGCTAGCGTCGCGGTGTCGCGCTGGTCAGCTGGTAGCAAATCGCGAACAAAGTCGATTACAGTGCGCGCTTCAAGGTCAAGACCGTGTACTAACAAGGTTACCGTAACAATCGCTACAAGCGACGCCGGTACAGCTTTGGTTAGCTTTGGCAATAAATAGATAATGGCCATGGTTAGCGCCACAAGCCCTAGCATCCAATATAACAGCGTACCTTCCATCCACTGTAATTCACCCGCTGCGTTGGTCACTTTGAACTGGCCTAATTGCGCCAAGAAAATAACAATTGCCAAACCATTTACGAAGCCTAGCATTACCGGATATGGGACCAGACGTATAAACTTTCCGAGCTTGAAAATACCGCACATTATTTGCAGTAAACCAGCCAAAATAACCGCGGCAAATAAATACTGCACGCCGTGTTGGGCAACCAGTGCCACCATTACAACGGCCATGGCGCCGGTAGCACCAGAAATCATTCCTGGTCGGCCACCAATAGCGGAAGTGATTAAGCCCATCATGAAAGCCGCATAAAGACCAATCATTGGTTCTACGCCGGCCACAAATGCGAATGCAACGGCTTCAGGGACCAAGGCAAGCGCCACGGTAATACCTGATAGCACGTCGTTTTTAACGTTGCTGTCTTTACTGGTAATTAAATCGAACATGTTCTCTCAGAAGCTAAGATGTTAAACACAACAACCCACCATGGCGTACACCGCGTTAAAGCAGAACACCAAGTAGGTAGGAGATTTTTTCGGCGATTCTATCACCATTGTAGCGCAAAATCTTTTAATAGATTGTTACTAGGGCCTGTATATGGTCTCCCCCGTTATTGCAAGAGTAAACATGCTGTTTTGACTAAAATGGTTTGCGTCCGTATATCCGGCTTCTCGTTGAAGTATTTTCACTTCGAGCCTCGATGAACTTCGCCCATATCGTCCTTATCGTTGACACGGATTAAAATCCACAGGCCCTATCAGGTTTTCGATATGTCGGTTTAACCGTATTGTCATCACGTTATGTTTATTCAGCAATCCTTGGGAGTGAACTGGTTCATTATTAACTTAAGCGGTTGTCAACTCAGGCTGATAATCGCCACCTTGTGCTAATAGTGCCCAAGCTATTCGGGCTAATTTATTAGCCAGTGCAACGGCGGCTTTGTTTCTCCCCCGCGTTTGCTCTATTCGCTTTATCCATTGAGACAATGGCGTCTCTTTATGTTTACTCACTCGCATGACAGCCCTGGCACCATGAATGAGTAAGGTTCTTAGATAGCTATCTCCACGCTTACTAATCCCTTGTAAATTATGCTTGCCCCCTGAGCTATGTTGTTTGGGTACCAGCCCCAGTGATGCTGAAACTGCCCGACCATTCTTAAACTCACTGCCATTGCCGATATGTTGATAAAGCGCACTGGCTATAATTGGACCAACTCCGGGAATACTTTGTAGTCGTCTACAAGCTTCGTGTTGGCTTAGTTGTTTAATTTTCTTTGTATACCAGTTCAGGTGCTCATCCAGCTCTACAAGTTTTTGATAGTGTCGCTCTAACAGTTCTTTGAACAATTCACTCAAACCATTCTCAACCTGCCGGTCAAATAATTCAGGCAGTGATTTATAGACATGACTTATGCCCACCGGAAGAATTATTCCGTACTCATTGAGCAATCCCCGTATTTCATTACTGTTGGCCGTTCTATCCCGCTCACATTTCTTACGCATCACGTGTAATGCCTGAATATCTTGTTGGGTTTGCGTTTTCGTTTGCACAAACCGCATCTCGGGGCGCACTACTGCTTCTGCTATCGCCAGCGCATCATTAAAATCCGTCTTATTACCCCGCACATACGCTTTTACATGCTGTGGTGCGATTTGTTTTACCTGATGGCCATACTTCGCTATTTCTCTTGCCCAATAATGCGCACTGGCACATGACTCAACCCCCACCAAACAGGGTGCTAGCTCACTAAAAAAATGCAGTATCTGAGTTCGTCTCAACATTTTTTTTCGCACAATCTTGCCTGCCTGATTACAGCACACCACATGACTCACACTTTTTGCTAAATCCAGCCCAATCGTTGTAATATCCATCTTGGTCTCCTCACCTTGTTAACTTGATTGTTCAATTCCAAGTTTGGCACATTGCGATGCCGTTTGAGGGGGGAGACCATTCCATCGTTGACCCAATAAAAAAGGCTTCGACGATATCGTCGAAGCCTTTAGGCAAGCAGAGGAAGCCCTTTAGATCGCTAAGGATAGAGAAGGACCTTAATCATTCCGGCTTTATGAAACCGCAACGACTGCCTTTCGCTTGTCTTCTTTTGAAAATTGCAGCGCGTTGTTCAAATTATCAAATTCAAACACGTTAGGTATTTCGACAACCAACGTTTGCGCAGCAACTTGCTCAAGTAGAGCCTCACCGTCTTTCACCAAACGCTGCCACTGTGACAAATCGCCATAATCATGCAGCGACAACAACACCCGCACCGTCCACACCGGGAATATACCCTTTTTCCCAGTCGCGCGGGTTATCATCGATAAACTTCCAGTCAACTGGGTTAATGCCAATAGCATAGTTGCGCACGACAATACGCCCTGCCTTCGGCTCAGAAAACTCGCGCACCTGTTTTACCAGCGATGCGCCAGCTTGTTCAAATTGCCAAACGTTAGCTTGCATAAAAGCTCCTTAACACAGTGATTTTTCCGATTAGTCCCACGCAGGTGAAAAATCTGGGTTAGCTTGACGGTCGCCACAATCTAGCGCGTCAATCTTTGCGATATCGTCAGCGCCTAAGGTAAGTTCAAGCGCTTTGAAATTGGTTTCCAGGTTCTTGCGCCCAGTCGTTATCTAGCGGAAGCTCTACACCTACTGAGAACGTGTGTTGTGCAAGCTTATCAAAGGTATTTGTCGTCATTATGACCTCCCTACGCGCTCGTTGTGTTATTCGCCATATTCGCAGTACTGAGTGCGCGCTTGTCTAAGTAGCCGCTGTAACGTGTAACAAGTAACGCTGCAACAGAAATGATTGCGCCAATCCATGCGGTATCAGATAACTGCATGCCGTCTACAATTGCACCGCCCAGAATTGAACCCACTGCTATGCCAATGTTAAATGCCGCGATATTTAAACCTGAAGCGACATCAACAGCATTAGGGGTAAACTTCTCTGCTAATTGAACAACGTACACCTGAAGTCCTGGAACATTGCCAAAGGCAAAGGCGCCCCACACTAAAACGGTGATCACTGCGGCAACTTTACTGCCCATGGTAAACGTCAGGGCAAACAAGATGACCGCAAGGGCTGAAAAGATGATAGTTAACGCGCGGATTGGGCCTTTTTTGTCAGCAAGCTTGCCGCCATAAATATTGCCTACCGCGACAGATACACCGTAAACCAGCATAATTAAGCTGATGGCTGAGGGCGCAAACCCCGCCTCTTCCTGCAATATAGGAGCGAGATAGGTGAATGCCGTAAATGTGCCGCCATAGCCCAATATCGTCATTAGATACACTAATACCAGACGAGGCTGAACCAACACCTTCATTTGTTCACTCAAGGTGGCCGGTTTACTTTGTTTAAGGTTGTTCGGTACCAGCAACGCACTGCCAATTAGCGCAAGTGTGCCAAGCGCAGAAACCACAAGGAAGGTTGCTCTCCAACCGAAGTTTTGACCAATCCAGGTACCCAAAGGTACGCCAGTAACTAAGGCTACGGTTAAGCCCGTAAACATTATGGCAATAGCACTGGCTTCTTTTTCTTTCGCCACTAGCCCTGTAGCAATAGTTGACCCTATGGAAAAGAACACACCGTGCGCTAAGCCTGTCAAAATGCGAGCTAAAATTAAGCTCTCGTAGCTAGGCGCTTGCCAAGCAAGAATATTACCAGCCACAAATAGCGCCATTAAGCTAAGCAGAACATGCTTTCTATTCCACTTTCCCGTAAGGGCGGTAAGAACCGGTGCGCCAACGGCAACACCAACGGCGTACAAGCTTACCAGTAAGCCTGCGCTCGGTAACGTAACGCCAAGATCAGTAGCAATGGTGGGGACAAGCCCCACTATCACGAACTCTGTTGTGCCAATAGCAAACGCACTTAACGTTAACGCAAATAATGCAATAGGCATTTCAATTATCCTCAAAAAGTAATTAACGAGATGGCTTGATTAACAACGCCACCATTGGCTTCTAGAACGAACAACTACACCGTTTTTTGAAAGCCATTAATAAAGTGCGTACAGTTTGACGATAAATTTATTTGCAAAAAACAGCACTAATGACAAAATACTTTTGCGATATTTGAAAATATAAGGTGTGCGATGCCAGTCTCATCAAAAACTGAAGATTTAGAAGCGTTCCTAACCGTTGTGGATACAGGTAGTTTTTCCAGTGCTGCCAATCTACTCAATCAGCAGGTTGCAAAAGTTAGTAGAGCAGTTACTCGACTTGAAGATGGCTTAGATGTAACTCTATTGAATCGCACTACCAGACGGCTGGAATTAACAGAAGAAGGTGAGCTTTTCCTGCAATATGCCAGAGACGGGCTAAATATATTAGAAAAAGGTGAAGAAGCATTACGGCTATTAAAGCGGGCTCCTTCTGGAAAACTTCGGGTTGATGCTGCGAGCCCGTTTGTGTTCCACCAGCTAGCGCCGTTAGTGGGTGAATTTCGAGAAGCATTTCCTGACATAACACTCGATATCACCAGTCACGACAGCATTATCGACCTGTTGGAACATAAAACCGATATCGCAATACGTATTGGTGATTTAAGCGACTCTAACTTGCACGCTAGACGTTTAGGAAAAAGTAAGCTGCATATTGTGGCAAGCCCACAGTATCTTGAAAAATATCCCATATCTGAAGGTGAGGATGGAATTAGCAAGCTAAACAAACACAAACTGATTGGCTTTAGCGACTCACCAAGTCTAAATAAATGGCCGCTCAAGCAAGATATTAACTTGCAGTACAGTCTTCGTGCGTCAAGCGGCGAAACTATTCGCCAGCTGTGCTTGGCGGGTCAAGGTATCGCGTTACTTTCTCACTTTATGGTACACAAAGATATCAGTGCAGGCTCGCTGGTAGCGCTATTTCGCGACGATATCGTCAGTCCAAACCGCAGAGAGTCGGTACAAGCGGTATACTATAAAAATAGTGCAGTATCGTCTCGTATCTCTGCGTTTTTAGATTTTATACAGCCTCGACTAACTCTTTAACTTACCTTTATTTCGCGTGGCCTTTACCTAATATCTTTTTAAGTGTGCTTTGAGGAAGGCCATTTACTATTAGCGCGGCTATCATCAATATTGCACCGGCCATAACCATAGGCAGCAGCGTTTCTTTAAGCAATATCACAGAGCTTACATAACCCACTATCGGCGTGAGTGTACTAATAAGAACAATTTTATCTGGGGGTAATTTAGGCCCCGCCGCTACCATGAGGCCAAAACCGAGACCCGTTGCCACTGGCCCAATGTACGCCAATAGTAACCAATCGCTTATATCGTAAGCCCCAAAATTAGGTGTTGGTTCAACTATCAGTGCAATAGCAAGCATGGCGAAACCTGCGATGGTAAACTGCCAGAAGACAGCTTCAATGACGCTTCCCTTCCACTTATGAAAAGACACTCTTCGAATAGCGACCGCCCACAATGCAGATGCCAGCAACATACCAAAGAGCGGTAGCCATGCGCCCGGTTGTCCCGAAGCAAATAAAATCATTGCACAGCCAATGGTAGATATACCGGTTAGAATTAATCGCTTAGAAGGCGGACGTTGCCGATACCATAGAGTGTCGATAAGCAGCATCCAAAGCGGTGTAGTGTAAATAAGAATACTGGCCGTGCCGGCAGGAATAAACTGCAGTGAGACAGTAATAAGCCCCATTGATAGGATAAACTGGAAAAAGGCAACGACAAACACCACCGAGCGATCTTTACGATTGAGCACCGGTAAACGTTTTTTGGTGATAAGTACAAACAGCGCGAGTACCGGAAGGCTTAACAAGAAGCGCAAGCACACCATCCATACAGGCCCTACAATCTCAAGCCCTAATTTCATGCCTGGCCAGTTAAGTCCTAAACACAACACCGCAACCAAAAGCATTTTAATGCCTTTTGATTGCTCTTTTTCCGCCACCGATGATGAAGACATGCGTTTTAAAAAATCCAATTACACGAACTGCGTTAAGAGAAGTTTCTACCGCCTGGTAAGCTGAATGTAGGCGGAGAATTTTGAGGGCGCAAATATAAGTGAATTAGCAAGGGATTAAAACCTTCCTGACCGTGCAAAGACGCCAATTTATCGACCAAATGGTCAACTTTTTAAAACCTTGTGGAAACTTTGCTATACGGGTGGTTAATCACTGATAAACACTATGACCTACAGGTACAATGCAACAGACAGCAGCTTCCGCTCCCCTTTTTCTATTTTGCTTACGCTGTGCATGTACTTATCTGGCCGAAAAAAGTAAATGCGGTTAAAGAGATTAAAGATGACTTTCTCTGCCCAAAATTGACCGCCGCGCTTCGGCTTTTTTAGTACTACATTAAATTTAAAGTAACGCCCGCTGCCCATAGGGTCATTATGTTCTAACACGCTATGACCCTCTTTGTAGGTAACCACATTTATAGCAAATCGTTTTGATGAGATTAAAGCCTTGTTGAGCACTTTAGCCATGCTATTTCTACCTTAGGTGAAGAGAACGTGTTCTAATTTAAACACGCACGGCTATGGTCTGGAAGCGTATGCTGAGTTCAGATAATGCTTTGATATACGCGAAACGTATATGCCTAGGATTACAAACACTAGGCTAAGGTGGGATTTGTCCACTTCATGATTTTAGCGTTTTCTTTTTGTGCGCTGTTTCCATTACTCTTGTCATGCCCGTCATCATTATTTTTTACGGTGTAATAATTTTTGCGGGTTTCTATATGCTGAAACCCCGAGCTCTCATAAAGCGCAATAGCAGTATGGTTACTTTCACGCACTTCTAGCCACATTTCACGCATTGCATTTTTTACCGATGTCTCAATGACAAAATCAACTAAAGCGCGACCTACACCCTTGCCTCTTGCGCCACTGTCTACCGCAATATCCATCAGCGTAGCTTCATCAACGACCTCAAGCATGATGGCATAGCCAACAATCTTGTCATTTTCAAAGGCAAACACCCCGTAATAGGGTTTCGTGAAACAGTCTGCGAAGGTACTTAGTTTCCAAGGCGACACTTGTGCCTCTTGATGGATAGCATGCGCAAGTTCAATGTGCTCGTTAAAGCCTTGTGGCGGTACGATTGTTAACTTCATCGACGCGACTACTGGCCGTTAGCTGAATGGTTTAATTCGCGTGCTGCGCTGATAAGCTGCGCCCACAGCTCCCGTTTTTGCACAGCTGTGAGTTTAAGCGGTGTGGCTGGCAATATAATGGCCGTTTCGGTTACCGATAGCGTACGGCCAATCATTATGGTGCTAGCCCACTGTGACGGTATACCCAACTGAACACAGGCTAGCTGTAAGTCCTTCAGCCATTGCTGTGATTTTGCTTTCTGTTCGGCACTTAACGGGATACCTTCAGGCGATACCGGCCCTTTTGCGCCAATAGACTTTGTTAAAGACTCTTGCGAGGCAACCGCATTGTCGTAAGACGGCGAAGTGTTGTGTGACTGTGAAGCACCTGTTTCGGTTTGCCCTACTTTCCCGTCATTGTGCGATGCGCCAGGTGTGGAAAGTTTTGCTGCCCCGCCGTCTTTAGGCTTAGCCTTATCTTTCGCGCTACTGCCAACATTTGCCCGCAACTGAGCAAGCCGTGATTGCTTTTCTTCTTGAGATATTGGCGTTGAAGGCGGCTTATTGGTTTGAGCGTTTTGGCTGTAGGGTAACTGTGTCGATGAACTAGTTGTACTGCCGACGTTGCGTTGTGCTGCATTGGCGTTGTTTTGTTTCGCTTGGTCTTCCTGCTTTAGCTCAGTGTAGGCGTCTTTGGTGATCCAAACAGGGATCCCCATTTCCTGTAAAACCGCCTGCTGATATGAAGTAAGAGACATTGCGTAAAAACACCTAACGTGAATAGTTCATTGTATTTGTTTAGTTTACTAAAGTTGCAGGCTTGGTTGAATAACTATCGCGTTCTTTTGCTCGGGTTGCACCTGCTGTTTAATGCTCAAGCGCTAATTCATAAGCGTTAATTCATAAGGGTTATTCGCGAATTTATAATGCCTGACCCTTGGTATAAGAGGAAATAAAGCAGCTGCAGCAAATTAAGCACTAGCAACAGAAACCAATAAAATTTAAGAATAATTGAAGAAGAATTTAACAAAGAAACGATTTAGGATTTGAACGTAAACGTTCATAAGAAGAGAAAGTGGCAGGGGTGGAGGGACTCGAACCCCCAACCATCGGTTTTGGAGACCGCTGTTCTACCAATTCGAACTACACCCCTAGCGCGCTGTGCATTATACGGATGACATTAAAAAGGTAAAGCCTTTTTATCACTACCATGCACTGCATGCTTAATTAACACGCAATGCGCTGTTTTTTCAATCGAATAACACCAAATAGGCTTTATCCATCACCTGTGTTTTGTCTTATTGCTCGCTTTTAAACCGACTTCTATGCAGCGTCACTTTTAAATGCGGAGCAGTTTATGCCAATTAGACCTTATTGGCGTTAAGCGCAGCAAACCACAGGTCATTAGTGATAGCGACAATCTCGGTGTGCAGATCAAATTTCGCTATCGCGTCGTGCTCATCGATATTCATTAGCTTGGCGTAATGCTTAACGAGCTCTCTACTTTCATTGATTTCAAGTTTATTGATAAGGCAGCAACTTGCTAAATCGAAGTAGCGGTTTCCCATGGCGGCATATTCCCAATCAATAATCTTGAGTGAGTTATCTGCGCTCAGTAATAAGTGATTAGTTAGCAAGTCATTATGACATAACACATAGTCGTCATCGTCTTGTTCACTTTTTATTACTTGTTTCCGCAATGATTGGGCTTTTAGATAAAGCTCACCGCTCATATCGAGCTGTGCAACATTAATATAATGCTGCCATCTTGATGCTAAATCTAATGGCCTAGCGGTAATGGGCAAAGAATGAATACGAGCGAGGGTGTTGGCCAGCTCAAGCATTGAAAGCGTCGCACTTTCACTGTGCTCTAGCCACTGCTCAACCCAGATGGTTTCATCATCGCTTAACCATATAGGTTGCGGCGCTACTCCCAACCTATAAAGCTGTTGCTGCAAAGCAAATTGGTGCGCACGATTAACCCCACTAAAGTCATCATCGCCCATCCATTTCACCGCTAAGTCGACAGGGTTATGATCCGATTTTGGTTGCCCACTACTTTGAAGGTTATTTGCAATCAAGGGTAACTGACTATCTGCGAGCTCTTGAACGCGGTAAACGTGATTTACCGCTCCAGCAGGGTGTGACAAAATTTTCGCACTGTCACTAAGATTAAGCGCCTTTTGCAGCGTGGCGATGATATCCAACCTGTTCACCTTGTTTTTTATATTGTACTAGCCACTGGTAATACCCAAATACCGCAAAACCAACGTAGCCTAAGAACAGGCAAGCAGATAATGCATAACCCACTTGCAGGTATAAGTATGCGGACGCTAAATTGATGAAAAACCAATAAACCCAGTTTTGCAGGATTTTATGCGCCACCATAAATGTTGTGACTACACTCAATAAATTAATGCTCGCATCTAATAGTAGGTACTCACTATTGAACTGTGAGCCTGCCACCTCAGACAGAACCCAAGCGAGCAATAACATACTCGGCACAATGAGCAAATGAGCCCAGAACGGCCAATGAAGCACTGGCTTAACATCGCCATCTTCCGCCCCTTTCGACCACTGATAATAACCGTATCCCGCCATTATCATATAAAAGAAGTTAAGCGCAGACTGAAATGGCAAAGTCACCTGCCAAAATAGCCAGGTGTAAATTGCGGTACTCACAAAAGCGCACAGCCAACACCAGCTGTTCTGTTTTGCGGCTAACAGCACATAGGCAATAGCGAGGACAACCGCTACCCACTCTAAAAGCGAAGTAGCGGCAATTTGTGAGGTAAACTCAGAAAAAAAGTTAGCCATTAAGATGATTTTCTAGATTGCATGGCATCAAAGTTTAAAAACTTAGCAACGAAAATAGCCTGCCCCACTTCTTCATGGGTCCTTTGCATTTCTTCGCCAAGTACTTTCATAACCACGCCATAGTCACCTGTAACCTGCGTGCTGGTTGAGCTTGTTGAAACTGCAATATCACTATAGCTATTTAACCTATCAATGAAATCTTGAATAGGTGGAATGTATTCGTTAACCAATGGGTACAACGACAGTTCAACCATAACTTGCATGTCTGTTTCCTTTTATTTTAAAACGCGTACTTAACAGTAACGCCAAACTGACGACCGTTACCTATTTGGTAATATGGCTCATCGAAGGCATACTCATCGCGAGGGTCGTTGCTGAAACCACCGAATCCACGGGTGTAGTACTCACGATCAAAGGCATTTTGTACCCACAGTGATGTCTGCCAATCACCGTGTAACACCACAATCTCCGAATTAACCAGCGTAGTACTTGGCGAGGTTACATCATGGCCGTCAGAAAAACGGTATTCGCTTTTGTAATCTACATCTACACGCCAGAGCATGTTATCTGTAAGTGCGTACTCACTATACAGGTTTGCGGTCCACTTAGGTGATTGAGCCTGCCTTTGCTCAGACACTTCAGTACCGTCTGCAAGCGTATACCCTTCAAAGGTAGCGCTTAGATATCCAACACTTGCATCTAGCTGCCATGCATCACTAGCAATCCAGCTAAGCTCCAGCTCGGCTCCTTTGTTTGTTCCTAAATCAGCATTATCAATAATGTCTACGAACCCTGCCGTACCGTCATCACGAGTGATAACGTCAAAATCGCTCACCTGAGTATCTTTTCTATCCATATAGAAAATTGCAGCACGAGCAATTAGGTCAGGCGTAAGTAATGGGCCCTTTACACCTATTTCGTAGTTCCAGTTATATTCTTCGTCGAAGAATCGCTGATTGTCATTCACGCGGCTGTCGGGGTTAAAGCCTGCACCTTTATATCCGCGTGAAATACTGCCGTAATAGAAGTGATTGCCCTGCGTATACTGAAGCGCGACTTTCCCGCCTACCATGGTGGTGTCGAACGCGCGAGTAAGTTGGTTGTTATCAGCGTAATCAAAATCGTAGTTTTCTACTCTTAACCCTGCTACCAGTACTAAATTTTCGTTCAAACGACTTTCAGTCTGAGCATAGATAGCGGTCGTCGTAGGCGTGTATTCACTGGCAAAGTCACTATCCAAATAAGTGTATTGACGTAGCAGCTTTTCTTCCGTGCTTTTATAAAACACGCCTATTGTCCAGTCAGTCATACCATCAAAAAGTGCGGCACTGTCAGACGACACGAAACGCATCTCGCCGGTCTGTGTTTCTACATCGCGATAATAGGCGTCAAAAGACGTGTAACCCCACGGGTGAAACCCTGTGAATGTCCAGTCTTCATCGTAGCCATAAGCAATATTGTGAGAAGCATGGGTGGCAATTAGAATAAAGTCGCCCGCTGCTGTATTGGTTGTAGAGCGCGCGCTAACAGCGTGGGTTTGGTGTTCGTCAAATCCTGGTTCATCAGACAGCGTTTTGTTGTCATTGTCTAGCGAGAATGCATCGTAACCGTTATCGATATCGTACCAGCGATAAGTAAGTGCAAGTGTGGTTCGCTCATCTACGCTGCCTTCAACGGCAAAGCGCAGTGCGGTTTCATCGATATTCGCGGTATCGCTTCTATTCAAGAACGTATTTTCTACAAAGCCATCACTGCGATTATGAACCAGCGCAACACGATAGCCCCAATCCGTGTTGATATCATCACCAGTGGCGCCTTCAATACGGTAACTCTCTTTGTTCCCAATGCGGGCTTCAACGTAGTCTGGGGCGTCGCTACCCACGTCATTACTGGAGAGTTTAACCGCTCCGGCCAATGCACCTGTGCCGTATAAGGTAGCCTGAGGTCCGCGATATACCTCTAGTTGTTTAGTATCAAAAATAAGACCTGCCGCAGCAAGGCCTGAAAAATCAAATTCATCGACGATAAAGCTTACAGAAGGATTGATAGGCTCGGCGAACTGACTACGCTCTCCAATACCGCGAATTTGCACGAAGCGGCCGCGAGACGCACCAGCTGCAAAGTTTACGTTTGGAATACTGTTTAGCACACTGTCGATATGGCTCGGCTGTCTACTGCGAAGACGCTCTTGATCTAAAATGGTCGCGCTAGCACTTAACTGGTCGAGTGTAGTTTGACGAAAATCACCAGATACGATGACGCGCTCAATATCTGATGGCGTGCTATCTGAAGTGTTACTTACATTGGTTTGTTGCGCATAGGCCGCAACGGAACTAGCAAGCAGTGAAAGTGTGAAAAGTGTTTTATACATGGGATCTCTTATTCTTATTTAAGAAAAAAGATCCGGGTCTAACGGCAGGTGATAAGGCTATATTGTGAACCATCCCTACGCCGGTATTATCCGGATCAGGTTTAAGGGTTCCCACGAATGTGGATCTCAGACCGAAAACGGACACCCCTTGGTATAGTGTTGCGCGGCTAAAACTAGCAAACTCAACTTCTGCGACGGAGTCTACCAGTTCGATACACGCCGTCAAGCAGATAAGACGTTAAGCTAACGTAAGGTTTTATATATGATATAAGGCGTTGAAAGCTTAGGGCTATTCAGCGTCAATATTCATATTTAGGCGACGTACTTCATCGTCAGTTTGTGCTTTTAAACCTTCCAACGTTTTGCCGTGTGCGGTTGGTTGACGCGTATCAGGGTCAACCTTTACGAAAACGATATCGTCTGCAAAACAGATGGTTTTCTTGGTTGCTTTGTTGCGTACCAAGCAGCTTACGGTAATAGACGTACGGCCTACAGCTTTAGTTTCTAGACCAAACTCTACGATATCACCCTGCATAGCCGGTGATTCGAAACTAATTTCACCAATATGCTTAGTTACCAAGCAATTAGTTTCTAGCTGACAAATAGCCCAAATTGCAGCTTCTTCGTCTATCCATTCTAACGCGCGGCCACCGAACAAAGAATTGGCGTAATTAAGGTCGTTTGGCATAACTAGACGCCGAGAAAGAAAGCGCATTCGAATTCCTCATAATAAATCGCTACTATAGCGTTAGATTATACCGAAAAAACTGATTCATGGCGCTAACTCAATTACGCGAATGGCTATTAGCCCCCTACTTTGAAAATAGCGGCGAAAATGGCTGCAAAAAAAGCTCTCACGCTTCACACTTATCAAACGTGACTTGCCCGCTTCACCGGAGAATGCTTGTAATATCTGGCAATGATGATTTTTGTGAAGCTGCCATACGTAGCGTTCAAGCCTTTGTAGATGAAGTTTCATCTATAAGCGTTGTGAATTTTGCTGGCGATACACTTAAGGGAAAGAACCGCAAACAAGTACTGGGGAGCGAATGTGACATTGCCACATTAGACTGTCGCGATTCATTCAAACCTGGCGACGTGATGGCAGTGGCGGGGATCGTTAAACGCAGTGGTTGTTTAATACTTATTTGCCCTGCATTGAGTGAATGGGTCAACAATATTTCGGTCTCGTTCCTGTCGGAGGGGTTTACGCTTACACAAAGTCGATACCTCGAACGCTTTATAAAGCACCTGCGTAACAACGACTACGTGGCACTTCACACTGAAGAAAAAACCACACTTCCAGATACGGCTATGTACCGCATTAGCCAAGGCGTAACGTCAAACGTCTATAGAGGCTCACTATTTAAATCAGAAGAGCAAGAGCAGGCATACAGTCGTTTATATCAAGCACACTCACTTAATAAACTAAACGCGCTGATTACCGCCCCAAGAGGCAGAGGCAAGTCATCATTATTAGGTATATTCATTGAAAGCCTAATCAGACAGGGTAAAAATGTACTATTAACCAGTGAACGCTTTGATAATGTGAAGAACGTGCTTTCACGTATTCACCAGTACGAAATAGCAGGTGTCAGAACACAACAACCATCCACCGCTAACATTCAAACCCAACTAATCCTTGGTGATAAGAATGAGGCAGCGACGTTTGGCAGTGTAAAATGGGTGCCCCCTGACAGTGCCTTGTTATATACCACAGAAGATGAAAAGTACGACGTTGTAATTGTTGATGAAGCGGCTTCAATCCCCCTCCCGGATGTATACCGGATCATAGCCAACCACAAGCAGTGGGTGCTTAGTACTACGCTTTTGGGTTATGAAGGTTCAGGCAGTGGTTTTATTCACAAACTCATCCCTAGTTTACCGCCATCAGCTATCCATTTAAGACTATCAACGCCGTTACGATGGTTCGAACATGATCCCATTGAAGCCTTTTTCAATACGACTTGTTTATTTGAGGACAGAGATGCGGCGCGCAATATTGGCGAGATTAATTTCAAAAACAGTATTAACCCACCGATAGATTACGATTTTTCCATAAGTTCGTTTAAAAGCATTTCCGAAGAGGCGCTTCAGCAAATAATGTCGCTACTTTCATTAGCCCATTATCAAACTACGCCCGATGATTTTATGCGCTTGATGGATAGCCCTGATGTACTTGTTGCCATACTTAAATTCAACGACAACGTGATAGGTGCTGCAATCATAAACGCTGAAGGTAGCGACTACCTGAACGATACCGCATTGGGGATTGCGTCTGGAAAGCGTCGTCCTAAAGGGCATTTAGGTGCACAGCGACTTGCTCTGTTGTCTGCTGATGCAAAAACAGCAACGTTTAGATATTGGCGTATTAACCGTATTGCCGTCGATACGCTTGCGCAGAGTAAGGGTATGGGCAGTTACTTGCTACAAAGAGTTAGTGATGAAGCCAAGAAGCAAAGTATTGACGCTATCTGTACTTCTTATGGAACGACACTTAAGTTAGACAGTTTTTGGACAAGAAATGGATTTGAGATTGTAGACTATGGGCGAAAGCCTAATAAAGCCAGTGGCGAAACCAGTGCACTAGCGTTATATCCTCATTCCAACAGAGCAAAAAAACTGCTTTCTGAATTGGTAGCGCTAAAAGAGAGCTTTAAATTCGATAACCAGTTAGACAACGTGCCCATTAGCATACTGACAATCTATGTAGAAAAGTTAGTACATTTTACCCAAGGCACACGCACTTTAGATGATGTTTGGCCGATATTACATAAAATTGCGCGTTATGCAGAGACTCAGCCTACACCAAGCGCAAATACTCAACTGAACAAGCCAAATAACACAATACTGTATACGCTATGGCGTCTTGTTGAAATCATTAACACGAAGCGCTTTCTCAGAAAAGTACTTACACATTCAGATATGAATGCGAAGCAACTTGTTTCTACATTTAACAAAGAAAACCTAAAAGCAAGTGGGTTAAAAGAAGTCACTATTGTTATAAGAGAAGCACTTCTGCCTGCTTTCAAATAATAGAAAGTCTGTAGCCTGAAAATACAAATAATCAGCTTGGCGTAGAGCCACTATACCTGCGTTAACAAGTCGCGATTACGAACATTTTAATTCTAGCAGAGTGGGTAATGACCTATGCGGACTGGTGTTAAAGCCCTATAAATAAAATCCCATTCGAGAAAAGCTCACTTACTAAATTAA